>JAYRFB010000207.1:0-1643 GCA_041908585.1 Candidatus Krumholzibacteriia bacterium | reverse complement strand
TCGGCGGCGGTCAGCAGCACGGGCTCGCCGCCGGCGCCGAGCTTGAAGTTGGTGTGCAGCTGGCCGCCGCCGCGCACGCCGTTCTTGTCCGAGGCCCAGACCAGCAGGCGGCCTCCGGCCGGGACCGAGCCCTGGGGGAACTGCCACTTCAGGGGCAGCGCGGCATCATCGCTGATCCAGCAGCCGGTCAGGTCATAGGCGGCGGGCCCGGGGTTGTAGAGCTCGATCCAGTCGGAGAAGGCGCCGTCGACATCGGCGATGGTGGCCGTGTTCGAGCTCATGTACTCGTTGACGACGGGTGCGGCGACAGCGGCCGCGCAGGCGAACAGGCACACGAACGCGGCGATGACGATTGCCAGCCGCGGGACCAAGGCACACGCCGGGATCCGGCGCCCGATGGCGGTCTGCATCATAACCTCTTGCTGCGATGGGAGTTGGCGCAAGGCAGGCGGGTTCCCCATCCCGACCGTGCCGCTCAGATTTGAATATATCACAAAAGGTTACCTGACGCCAATTATATCGGCGGAGGCCGCAGCCGGCAGCGCGGGGGGCCGTCCGCCGGGGACGCAGGGTCATTGGCCATGGTGTCGTGATCGGGTACGATACACGGAGGATTCTGGATCCGTTTTCAACCGAAAGCTCCCAACCCGGAGGCACCCATGGTCACCCTGCCCGCCCTCTGGCTGCCGATCCTGCTGTCAGCCGTCGCCGTGTTCATCGCCAGCTCGGTGATCCACATGGTCCTGCAGTACCACAACAGCGATTTCCGCCGCCTGCCCGACGAGGAGGCCGCCCGGCGCGCGGTGGGCTCGCTGGGCCTGACGCCCGGCAACTACGCGATGCCGCACTGCGCCAATGCGAAGGAGATGTCGAGCCCCGAGTACTGCGCCAGGCGCAACGAGGGCCCGGTCGCGCTGCTGACGGTGATGAAGCCCGGTACGGGGGGCATGGGCCTGGCGCTGTCGCAGTGGTTCGTCTTCCTGCTGGTCGTCGGCGTGTTCACGGCGTACGTGACGCGGCTGTCGCTGGCGGCCGGCGCTGAATACCTGGCGGTGCACCGCATCGCCGGCACGGCCGCCTTCATGTCCTACGGGCTGGGCATGGTCCCGCAGTCGATCTGGTTCCACCGCGACTGGAAGGCGACGCTCAAGAGCCTGTTCGACGCGCTGGTCTACGGCCTGCTCACCGGCGGCGTCTTCGGCTGGCTGTGGCCCTAGGCAGTGCGCGGCGCGCGGTTGACGGGTCCGGCCCGATTCCGGACATTGACCCCGGTCGGGTCCCGGTCCGCGGCGGAGGTGCCGCTGCGGTCCACGTGTGGCATGGTGTCGGAGGTCGGGTGAAGATGAAGAAGGCGATGCAGGGACTCGCGACGACGACGTGGACGACGACCAGGACGACGACGTGGACGACGATCTGGCCGGCGATCTGGACAACGATCGCGCTGGTGGTCGCGCTGGCGGTCGCGCTGGCGCTCCCGGGTTGCGGCGGCGGCAGCGGCGGCACGACGGGGCCCGAGGCGGGCGTGGCGACCCGCGTCACGGACCTCGAGGCGGTCGCCGGCTCGGCCACGAGCGTGACCCTGGCCTGGACCGTGCCCGCGGACGTGGACAAGGCGGGCGGGTTGGCCTACGACCTGCGCTACG
>JAYRFB010000206.1:0-2530 GCA_041908585.1 Candidatus Krumholzibacteriia bacterium | reverse complement strand
CTACTGGGGCTTTCGGCCCCACCCCGGACTTGTTGGGGGAGGGCCGGCACTGGCCGGCCCTCCGCGCATTCCGTATCCCGCTGAGCTTTCGGTCTACGAGCCGCTGACCAGAGTCAGGATGGTCGCGTCCTTGCCGAAGCCCGTGATGGTGTAGCCGACGTTCACGCCGCCCTGCACCACGGCCTCGATGCCTACCTCGCCGGCAGCGGCCGCCGCGGCGGCGAACTGCGGTTCCGTCGCGTTGCCAGTGAACGCGTTGTCAAGCAGCAGCCCGTTTGGCAGCAGCGGACGGAGGTCGCCGTCGGCGTCCGAGTAGATGCCGTCGTTGCGGACCGCGAAGTCCTCGGCCGCCAGCTGCACGGTGTGCGCCGCGCCCTTGACCTTGGCTTCCTTCGCACGGTCCTGCATGCTGATGAAGTTCGGGATCGCGATGGCGGCCAGGATGCCGATGATGACCACGACGATCATGAGCTCGATCAGCGTAAAGCCTTTGCGATTCAGCATTGTCCCACTCCTTGGACTGGGGCCCGGGGGCCCGCGTGCGCTTGCCGGAAAGAGCCGGCGCTCCTGTGGCTGAGTACGGCGCCTCCACCTTGCAACCGCCGTGCCATCACCAGGATGTCACGAGCGGTTTCGTAACCCGTTTCCCAGCCTTGTCTTGCCGCGACAGCGGTCGCCCGTTGTCCCGCCCGGCCGCCTCTTCACCCTGCACATTGCCCGCGACAGCCGGAACGGACCGTGCATTCGCTCACCCGTGACGCCCGTCAGGAGCCGACCGTCTCGGGCTCCGGGACCGCCGCCGCCGGCGACCCGTCCTGCTCGCGCAGCTGGTCGTCGATCGCCGCGAGCAGCTCCTCGCCGGCGGTGCCGGCCAGTTCCTCGGCCAGCGCCTGCGCATCATCATCGTCCTGCACGCCGTACTTCTTGAGCTTCCGATACAGCGTCGAGGCATTGATGCCCAGGATGTCGGCCGTCTGCTTGCGCGCCCGTCCCGTACCCTCCAGCACGGCCAGGATGTGCGCCTTCTCCAGCTCCTCCAGCGTCCAGGGACCGCCCACGGCCAGGTGGCCGCCGGTGGCCGGGCCCTGCTGGGCGTCGGCGATGAAGGCCGGCAGGTCGCGCAACGTGATGCGGCTGCCCTCGCGGATGATGCTTGCGCGCTCGATCACGTTCTCCAGCTCGCGCACGTTGCCCGGCCACTCGTACGCCTGCAGCGCGCGCAGGGCGCCGTCGTCGAGCATGCTCGCCAGCGGCCCCTGGTACTCGCCGGCGCAGCAGCGCTTGAGGAAGTGGTCGACCAGCAGCGGGATGTCGTCGACCCTTTCGCGCAACGAGGGCAGGTTGAGCGGGATCACGTTCAGGCGGTAGTAGAGGTCGGTGCGGAAGCGCCCCTTGGCCACCTCGTCCTCGAGGTCGCGGTTGGTGGCGGCGATCACGCGCACGTTGACCTTCACCGGGCTGCTGCTGCCCACGGGGTAGATCTCCCGCTCCTGCAGCATGCGCAGCAGCTTGACCTGGATGGCGTGCGGGGTCTCGCCGATCTCGTCCAGGAAGATCGTGCCGCCCTCGGCCTGCCGGCAGAAGCCGTCGTGGTCGCGGTCGGCGCCGGTGAACGAGCCCTTGACGTGCCCGAAGAGCTGGCTCTCGAGCAGCGTCTCGGGGATGGCGCCGCAGTTGATCGCCACGAAGGTCTCGTTCGCGCGGTCGGAACGCTGGTGGATCGACTGCGCGATCAGCTCCTTGCCCGTGCCGCTCTCGCCGTTGATGAGGATGGTGGCGGTGGTCGAGGCGATCTTGTCGACCATCTTGAAGACCGAGCGCATGCGCGGGCTCTGGCCGATGATCGCCTTGCTGCTCTTCTTCTTCGTGAGCTCGCGGCGCAGTTCCTGCGCCTCGGTGCGCGCCTGCCGCAGCGCCAGCGCATTGCGCACGACGATCTTGATCTCGTCGTTCTTGCAGTGCTTCTGCAGGTAGCTGAAGGCGCCCAGGTTCACGGCGTCGATGGCCGACTGCTCGCTGGCGTAGGCGGTCATGATGACCACCGGCGTGGTCGGGTCCAGCGCCTTGATGCCCTTCAGCAGCTGGATCCCGTCCATCTTCGGCATCTGGATATCGGTCATCACCAGGTCCGCCGGCTCCTGCTCGATGGCCGCGAGGGCCTCGGCGCCCGAATGGGCGGTGCGCACGGAGTAGCCCTCCTTGCGCAGCAGGATCGACAGGTACTGGCACATGGAGTCTTCGTCGTCGACGACCAGGATGCGGCCCAGGGGCATGGAAGTTCTCCTCGCTGGCGGGCTGGGGCCGTGCGTTTTGCAGGCTCCCCGGCGGTATCGACAGCAATCCGCTCCGCTTTATGAGCTTTTCTATGATTTTTGCACTTTTCCACAGCGGACTGGAGGCGTGATGCCCGGCAGGGCGCACGGCGCCGCGGCAGGCGGGCGCCGGCGCAGGACACGTCACGCCGGCCGCAGTGCGGGCGCCGGCTCGGCCGGCCCCGCCGGGGAGACGGCGCGGGCCGAAGGCTCGGGCG
>JAYRFB010000205.1:0-22506 GCA_041908585.1 Candidatus Krumholzibacteriia bacterium | reverse complement strand
CTGAGGATGGCCACGGGCGTGCCCAACGCCAGCGCCTCGCCGACGGTCACGCCCATCGCGGTGACCAGCAGCGCGGCGCCAGCCAGGATGCCCTCGAGCGGGTCGCCGGTGGCGATGAGGGACTGCTCGGGGTGCCGGCGCGACAGCACCTGCGCCTTGATGCGAGCGTAGGGCACCGTCGGGGCCAGCACCACTTCGACGCGCGTGCCCGTCGCGACATCGTGCAGCGCGGCGGCGACGCGCGCCGTCAGCTCGTTGGGATCGCTGCCGCCGAAGCAGACGACGACACGCGGGCGCGGGTCATCGTCGGGAATGGCGGCGCGGGCGGCGCGCACGTCCTCGCGGATCAGCAGGTAGCCCATGCCGCCGACCAGGTCGTCGCGCCCGCCGGGCGGCTCCCAGCCGTAGGCGGGCACGATGCCCAGGTCGGCGTCCCGGCAGTCGGGCTGGTCGATGACGACGACCAGGTGCCCGTCGGCGCGGAGCCGGCGCGCCAGGCCGCCGAGCGGCGCATCGCTGTCCAGCACGCACACCGCCGGCCCGCCCTGGCGCGACAGCGAGGCCAGGAACGAGATGTCGCGCACCAGCGTGTCCTCGTCCACGAACGTGCTGTGGTTGAAGCCGTGGCGGTCCAGGAGCGCGCGGGGCCCGGGCTGGTCGGGCGTGAAGAAGAAGGTGTCTGCGTCTTGCTGGTCGCGCAGCGCCTCGGCCAGCGCCAGGCAGCGTGCAACGTGGCCCAGGCCCTGGCCGGCGGCGACCAGGAACACGTCCGGGCCGCCCCGCCGCGACTCCGGCTGCGTCCGCGGCCATTCGCGGCGCACCGGCAGCGTGGGGCGCAGGCCGTCCGAGGGGTCCGCGCGCCAGGCGCGCTCGGCCAGGTCCTCCGGCAGCGGCGCCACGCGCCCGGTGCCGTCGCACTCCGGCGAGACCGGGGCGAAGCCACCGGCGATCACCGGCTCGATCGTCTCCGGCAGCCAGCAGTGCCCGCCGCCGAACTCGGCGCCCTTGCCCTCCAGGTCGAAGTGGAACTCGACCGCGTCGGCGGCCCAGTGCCGCAGCGCGCGGCCGATCACGCCCGCCGAGACGGAATGGTCGGACCAGCCCGCCTTGAACGAGACCTCGGGCCAGTCGGGCGCGAAGTTGGCGGCCATCATCTCGCGCAGCGTGCCGATCGCCGCCAGGTTGCAGGCGTGCTCGGGCACGGGGTAACGGCTCACGCAGTGGAGCAACGTCAGGTCGCGGCAGCCGGATTCGAGCGCCGCCTCGACCGCGGTCCAGGCCTCGCTGGCGTCGGCCATGCCGGTCGAGACGATCAGCGGCAGGCTGGTCGCCGCGCAGGAGTGGATCAGGTCGAGCCACGGCAGCTCGTACGAGGCCACCTTCAGGAAGTCGACGTGCGGCGCCAGCTCGTCGACCGCCTCGAGGTCGAACGGCGTGCAGCCGAACTTGAGCCCGGCGTCGCGCGCGGCCGCCGACAGCTCCGGCAGGAATCGCAGCGGCAGCTCCCAGCGCCGCCGACGGCGGTGGTCGGGGCTGACGCGCAGGATCTCCGGCGCGAACAGCCGGTCGATGCGGAAGAGCTGGAACTTGACGCCGGTGCAGCCGACGCGCGCGGCCTCGGCGATGAGCCGGCGGCAGCGGGCGAGGTCGCCGTTGTGGTTGCTCGAGATCTCGGCGATGAAGTCGGTCATGACGGTCCCCGCTCGTCGCCGACGACGGCCGCCACCGGCTCGGCGCGACGCGGTCCGGGCGCCAGGTGGCGCCGCACGGCCTTGACCACGCGCGCGTGGTCCGCGTCGGACATCGTCGGGAACAGCGGCAGCGACAGCGCCTGCCTGTAGTACTCCTCGGCGACGGGGCACTGCCCGGGGCCCGTGCCGAAGCGGCGCCGGTAATAGGGCTGCAGGTGCACGGGGTAGTAGTGGACCTGGGTGCCGATGCCGGCGGCTGCCAGCGCCGCGTGCAGGCTGTCGCGCGCTTCCGAACGCACGATCATCAGGTGCCAGCAGGTCTCGTCCGCCGGCGGCCGCGCCTGCGTGCGCAGGCCGGGCACGCGCGACAGGGCGCGGTCGTAGCGTTGCACCAGCTCCAACCGGCGGCGGCGCAGGCGTTCCAGCTTCTGCAGCTGGACCAGGCCCAGGGCGGCCTGCAGCTCGGTCATGCGCGCGTTGATGCCCAGCTCGTGCATCTCGTAGTACCAGGGTCCGTCCTGCCGCTCCAGGCGCGACGGTTCGCGCGTGATGCCGTGCGTCCGCAGCAGCGCCAGCCGATCGGCCAGGACGGCATCGTTCGTGGTGACGGCGCCACCCTCGCCCGTGGTGATGGACTTCACGGGATGGAAGCTGAAGCAGGTCATCAGGCCGTGGCTGCAATCGCCCACGCGACGCCAGTCCCCGGCCTCGTCCTGCCAGCGCGTGCCGATGGCGTGGCAGGCATCCTCGATGACGACGGCGCCGTGCCGCGCAGCCAGGCGTCCCAGCGCCGGCAGGTCCGCCGTTCGCCCACCCAGGTGGACCGGCACGATCGCCTTGATGCGCGGGTCGGCCAGCAGGGCCGCCTCGGTCCGCGCCACGTCCAGGGTGAGCGTCTCGGGATCGATGTCGACGAAGACCGGCTCGGCGCCGCACATGACGCCGGCGTTGGCCGTGGCGACGAAGGTGATGGCCGGGACGATGAAGCGGTCGCCGGGACCCAGGTCCGCCGCGCGGAAGGCCAGCCACAGCGCCAGGGTGCCGTTGGCCACGGCCACCGCGTGCGGCGCGCCGCAGGCCTCGGCCAGCGCGGCCTCGAAGCGCGGCACCTGCGGCCCCTGGGTCAGCCAGTCGGACTCCAGGACGTCGCGCACGCGGCGGATCTCCTCGCCGCCCACGTCCTGGCGACCGTACGGCAGGAATCGCTTCATGCGCGGCTCCCGACCGCCAGCGGCTCCTCCCCGGGCACCTCCGCCATCAGCATGGTGAGGTCCACCAGCGAGAGCCACTGCTCGTTGGTGTCCGAGGCGTAGCGGAACTCGCGCGGCACCAGCGTGCCGCCCGGACGCACGTGGTCCTGCAGCGATTCGGCGTACGACAGCGGGTAGACCACGTAGTGGTCGCCGTAGTCGAAGGTCGAGCGTGCCTCGTCCTCGGTCAGCATCACCTCGTGGAGCTTCTCGCCCGGGCGGATGCCCGTCTCCACCAGCCGCGCGCGCGGGTTCACGGCGTGGGCGATGTCGGTGATGTTGCAGGACGGGATCTTCGAGAGGAAGACCTCGCCGCCGCCGCCCGTCTCCAGGGCGCGCACGACCAGGTCGACGCTCTGGTCGAGCGTGATCCAGAACCGCGTCATGCGGCGGTCGGTGATGGGCAGCGAGTCGGCGCCCTGCGCGGTCAGCTTGCGGAAGAACGGGATGACCGAGCCGCGGCTGCCGACGACGTTGCCGTAGCGCACCACCACGAACTGCGTGCCGCCGGCGGCGTAGGCGTGGGCGGCGCGGAAGAGCTTGTCGCTGACCAGCTTCGTCGCGCCGTAGAGGTTGACCGGGTTGACGGCCTTGTCGGTCGACAGGGCCACGACCTTCTTCACGCCGCGATCGATGGCGGCGTCCAGGATGTTCATGGCGCCGACGATGTTCGTCTGCACGGCCTCATGGGGGTTGTACTCCATCAGGTGGACGTGCTTGAGCGCTGCGGCATGGATCACGTAGTCGACGCCGCTGAAGGCGCGATACAGGCGCTGGCGGTCGCGCACGTCGCCGATGAAGAAGCGCAGCCGCGCGCGGTCGGCCGCGAACTCCTGCTCCATGTGGTACTGCTTGAACTCGTCGCGGCTGTAGATGATCAGCCGCCGGACATCGGTCTTCAGGAAGCGCCGCACCAGCGCGTGGCCGAGCGAGCCGGTGCCGCCGGTGATCAGGATCGTCTTGCCCGTGTACATGTTGCCCGTGTACATGTCGCGCTGCTCCATGTTCGAACGGTCCTTCCGTGGGGCGCTCCTGCGCAGGGTCACCTGCCGGGCTGGCAGGATATCGGCCACTTGTGCCGTGTGCGGGCGTCGGGCCCCGGACCCGGCCCGCCCGTCCGGCGGCGCAAGTTGCTGTTCGCAAGCAACTTGCCCAGGCGGCCACGGCGATGGTCCTGCGGCCGGAACCGTTGTCCGGACCACGGCCAGGCTTTGCGAAGGCAGGCGTGCAGGATCCGGACCACGGCCCGCGTGGCCTGGGCTTGGCGCGATCGGGGCCGGCTGCTAGACTGCCGCTCCCTGGTCCCCGAGCGCAGGAGCCGCGCATGCACGAGTCGCCCGCCAGCACACCGGCCGCAGTCCCGGCACCGGTCGCCGCGGCCCCCTGGTGGGCCCGCCGCCGCACCTGGTGGGAGTTGTTCCTGCAGTTCTTTGCCGTCAGCCTGGGCGTCGTCGTCGGCACCGCGGCCACGACCTGGCGCGAGGAGCGGGCCGCGAAGGCCGCCGAGCTCCAGGCCCTGCAGGGCATCGCCAACGAGCTGACGTTCAATCGCCAGCAGGTGCAGCAGCGAGTCGACTACTACACGCAGGTCATCGCCGACATCGACGCGGCCGTGGCGGCACGGGGCGATGCGGCCGAAATGGGCGACGTGCCCTCGTTCCGCGGCCTGAATCCGGTGCTGCTGCGCAAGTCGTCGTTCGAGGTCAGCCAGTACGCGCAGGCCTTCGGGCGCCTGGACTTCCAGCTGGCCGAGCGCATCGCCGTGTCCTACGCGCTGCAGGACTGGGTCCTGAGCGCATACGGGAAGTGGATGGACCTCATGCTGCAGCGTTCGGACGATGAGCCGCGCCTGCGCATCTGGCGGGCCGCCTTCAACGACTGGGTGATCATGGGACGGGAGCTGCTCGGCGCCTACGACCAGATCCTGCCCGACCTGCCTGCCGGCCGGTCCGTCATGGTGCGCTGACCGGAGGGACGATGACGCCTGCCGACACCCTGCCCATCGCCCTGGTCCAGATGGACAGCGGCGAGGACGTGGCCGCCAACGTGGCGACCGCCGAGCGCCTGACCCGCGAGGCGGCCCGCGCCGGCGCCCGCTTCATCGCCCTGCCGGAGATGTACCACTTCCGCAGCACCGGCCGGCCGGCGAGCCTGCCGGGCGAGGCGATCCCCGGGCCGTCGACGCGCGGGCTGCAGGCGATCGCGGCGGAGTACCGCGCGGCGATCCTGGCCGGCAGCGTCTGCGAAGCCATCGCCGGCAACTTCAAGGTGCACAACACGTCGGTGCTCATCGGGCCCGACGGCGCCGTCGCGGCCACCTACCGCAAGATCCACCTGTTCGACGTGGAGGTGGACGGGGTCGCGATCCGCGAGTCGGACTGGTACGTGCCGGGCGAGGCGGTCGTGGCGGCCGAGGTGCTCGGACGCACCGTCGGCCTGAGCATCTGCTACGACCTGCGCTTCCCGGAGCTCTACCGCCGGCACGCCGACCGGCGCGCCGAGATCCTGACGGTGCCCGCCTCGTTCACCGCCACCAGCGGCGCCGCGCACTGGGAGAGCCTGCTGCGCGCCCGCGCCATCGAGAACCAGGCCTTCGTGCTGGCGCCGGGGCAGGCCGGCCCCGGCTCGGGCGGCGTGATGACGCACGGCAACAGCCTGGTCGTCGATCCGTGGGGCGTGGTGCTGGCGCGCGGCAGCGCCGGCCGGACGGAGATCGTGACGGCCACGCTGGACTTCGCGCGGCTGGCGGAGGTGCGCCGGAAACTGCCGGCGCTGGTGCATCGGCGGCTGGGTTGAGGGCGCGCGCGTTGCGCCCGACTTGTTGCGCCCGACTTGTTGCTCCCGACTTGTTGCTCTCGACTTGCGCCGGCGCAACCCGCGCGCTCGCTGAATCGTCCGCTCAGCCCGCCGCCCGCCGCGCCCCCGTCAGCACCTGCTTCGTGATGCGGTCCAGCGCCCGCTCCAGTTGCGCCTCCTCGATCCCGGAGAACGACAGGCGCGCGTGGTGGGAATAGTCGGCGCCGCCGAACGCGGTGCCGGGGATGATGGCCACGCCCGCGTCGAGGAACCGCTGCAGCGTGAAGGCGCCCTGCTGCTGGCCCGCCGGCGCCTCCGGCACCAGGCCCTTCAGGTTCAGGAAGAAGTAGAACGCGCCCTCGGGCCGGTACAGGCCCGGGCCCACGACGGGCCCCAGGCGCTCGACGATCAGCTCGCGCCGCCGCGCGAACTTCGCCAGCAGCGGCTGCAGCCAGGCCTGGCGCTCTGCCTCGTTGGTCATCGCCTCGACGAAGGCCTTCTGGATGAAGGGCACCACGCCGCCGGTCTGCGTGTACTCGCCCAGGGTCATCCGCGCGATGGTGTCGGCGTCGCGGCAGACGGTGTAGCCGATGCGAAATCCCGTGGCCGCGTACGACTTCGAGCAGGTGAAGACGCCGAAGATGTGGTCGCCGGGGAAGGCGAGCATGCTGACGTGCCTGGCGCCGCCGAAGACGAAGTCCTCATAGGCCTCGTCCGAGACGATGCGCACCTTGTGTTTCAGGCACAGGTCGTTCAGGCGCGACAGCTCCTCGCGCGAGAAGACCTTGCCGCTCGGGTTCTGCGGCGAGTTGACGTAGAGCAGCGCCGCGCCCGGCAGCTTCGCCTCGACCTGCGCGAAGTCGATCGCCAGCTGCCCGTCCTTCTCCACCAACGCCACCGGATCCAGCGTACACCCCGCATAGGGCGCGATGTTGTCCAGCACGCACGACCACGTCGGCGCGAACGAGACCACGCGCCCGCCGGCGAACAGGTTGAACACCAGCTGCAGGCCCTCCTGGCCGCCGTAGGTGCAGATGACATGCTCGCGCGAGAAGCCCGGCAGTCCGTTGGCCGCCAGGCGGGCCAGCACCGCGTCCTTGAACCAGGGTTCGCCGCCCGACTTCGGGTAGCGCGTCAGTCCGGCCGCGACGGCCTTCTCCATTGCCCGCGTGATGTAGGCCGGCGTATCGTCGGCCAGCTCGCCGCGCTGCAGGTAGGCGAACTTTTCGCCCGTGCGGGCCTCCCAGCCCGGGGCCACGTCGCGGATGCGCTCGCTGATCTCGACGATGGGTGACAGGCCGATGCGGGTGAAGGCGGGGTTCAGCATGGCGGCTCCCGGGGGCTCGGCGGTGGTCGGCTGGACCTTTCGGGCGGGGCCATTCTACCCCGACAACCCTGCGGGAGCCATGCCCTTCGTAGCCGCGGGGCTTCCGGGCGGCGCAGGCCACAAAAAATCACACCATGTGAATATGTTATCTAAGCGCATGAAATGGATGAACTTGCGCCGAAATCACCCAAACTCATGATGCATGGTGTCCTCCCCTGCGATAATGTCATTCACGATTTTTTTTATCAACAATGCGTCCGACATGTTAGAATCATGTTCCCGGTGTCGCAGGGACACCGGCCCCAACGCACCCGTGGAGGATGCATGATGCGCTCGTCTATCGTGAAGCTGCTGGTCCTGGCGCTCCTGGTCGCCCCGAGCCTGGCCGGCGCTTTCGAGGTTTCCTTCGGGACCTCGTGGGACAACATCCCGCTGCAGCAGATCCTGGATTCCAACTACGGCGCGGGCGTCGTGAACGTCGCGACCGATTACGAGGGTCACAACCCCGGCGACGCCGACCCTCCGTACTGGGAAGACCTCGCCCTCAATGGCCTGATCATCCGCGAGATCGCGGGCTTCGCCAACCGCAACACGCTGGGCTGGTACGCGGAGACGCTGGTGGCGCCGCCGGTCATCGACGGCGTGAACGACGGCGTGGTCTTCGATGGCATGATGGGTGCGGGCCACACCGTGACCATCGCCTTCCCGGGTGGGTTGACGCGGTTCGGCTTCTACCTGAACCCGAACGGTGACCAGGCCGGCGGCGGCTACGCCCCCGAGCCGGAGCTCTTCTTCACGAACCGCTTCTACAACGACGTGGGCCCGACCGGCGCCGGCGCCGCTCACGCGCCGTTCAACGGCGACCCGCAGTGCCTGGTCTTCAACATCTCGCACCTGTACGGCGGCGTGCCGACGTACGTGCTGGCGTGGGAGGACCTGGATTACGGCGCGCCGATCACGCCCGTCTACGACTGGATGGGCACGGACAACGACTACAACGACCTGGTGATCGAGATCCAGGCGATCTCGCCGGTCACCGTCGAGACCCAGACCTGGGGCTCGGTCAAGGCGCTGTTCCGCGACTAGGCGTCGCCACGCCGGCGCTTCGCGTCCTCCACGGACGGATCGGGGCGGCCCACCGGGCCGCCCCTTGTCGTCATTCCGGATCGGGGCGGCCCGGCGGGGCCGCCCCCTGTCGTTGGTCTCGTTCGTCACCGGCGCCGCCGGTCAGGGGCAGCGGCGCACCAGCACCAGCGTGACGTCGTCGCTGGCGTGGGCCTCGCCGACGAAGGCGCCCAGGTCGGCCAGCACGGCGTCGCGGACGGCCGCGGCACCCTTGCCGCGCAGCGAGCACAGCAACGACAGCAGCCGCTCGTCGCCGTACTCCTCCTCGGACGCGTCCCAGGCCTCGGGAATGCCGTCGGTGAACAGCGCCAGCAGGTCGCCGGGCGCCAGGTCGATCACGCGCGTCGACCAGGTTCCCTCGCCGACCAGCGCCACGGGCATGCCGGTGGGGGCCAGCGACTCGACGCTGCCGTCCGCGCGCACGACGCACGGCGGGTTGTGGCCGGCGTTGACGTACTCGAGGCGGCCGGTGCCCGGATCGAGCAGGCCGACGAACAGGGTGGCGTAGCGCACCGGCTCGGTCACGGGATAGAGCACGGCGTCCAGGCGGGCGACCAGCAGCGCCAGGTCCTCGCAACTCCCGGCCAGGCCGCGCAGCAGCGGCAGCAGCGACGAGACGAGCAGCGCGGCGCCCAGACCCTTGCCGGCGACGTCGCCCACGACGACGAGCACGCGACCGTCCGGGAGCGTGAGCACGTCGTAGAGGTCGCCGCCCACCTCGGTGCACGAGACCAGGTGCGGCACCAGCTCCCAGCCGGCGATCCGCGGCGCCTCCTGCGGCAGCAATGCGCTCATGATGCGGCGGGCCGCGCCCAGCTCGCCCTCCAGGCGCATCTTCTCGGCCTCCATCTCGTGGTAGCGCGCGTGCGTCAGCGCCACGGCCACGCAGTTGGCCAGCAGGGTGAAGGCCTTCAGCTCGTCCGTCGTGTAGCGGTCGTGCGAGTCCGCCGAGTCGGCATAGAGCAGGCCGATCACGTTCTCGTTGTCGAACAGCGGCGCGGCCATGGCCGTGCGCACGCCCTGCGAGACGATGCTCATCTGCGACTGGAAGGCCAGGTCGTGCTGCGCGTCCTCGATCAGGAACGACACGCGCTCGCCCAGCACGCGGTTGATCACCGTGCGGCTGAGCATCAGGTTGGGCGCGTTGCCGCCGCCGCGCACACGCGAGGCACGCACATGCGGCTCGCCGCTGCCGTCCTCCAGCAGCGCGATCAGCGCGCGCTCGGGCGTCACCGCCGCGTCGACCAGGTCGAGGATCGGCTCGAAGAGCTGCTCGGGGGAACCCGGCGTGACCAGCAGGCTGCCCGCCTCGGCCAGCACCGAGAACAGCTCGGCGCGCTTGCCGGCCCGCCGCGTGAACTGGCCGCTGCGGCTCTCGCGCCCGGTCGCCTCCTGCCAGGTGATGGCGACGCCCTTGGACTGGTGGTCGCCGACGATCGTCATCAGGGCCTGCGAGTCCAGGTGTCCGCCCAACGAGAAGACGGCCCGCCCCAGGGCCACCTGGTCGCCGGGGCGCACGTCGCGCCAGCCCTCGGCGGCGACGCCGTTGACCAGCGTCCCGTTGTGGCTGCCCAGGTCGCGCACGCGGGCGCGGCCGCCGGCGTACTCGAGTTCCGCGTGGCGGCGGGAGACCGATGATTCCGGCAGGACGATGTCGCACTCGACGGCGCGGCCCAGCACGTGCCGGCCTTCGGCCAGCTCCAGCCGGAGCTCCTGGTCGCCGACGCGACCGGTCAGGATCAGCTGCGGGGGGTTCATGCCTCGAATCCGGCTCCGGGACGGCGAACACGGGGTGGGGCCTGGGCGCAGTGCGCGCGCCGACCCCAGACTAGGCGAACCGCGCCGCAGATGCCACGCCAATCGGAGAGACTCCCTCCGGGATGCGGCCGTGTGGGCGCGGCACCGGGATTGACCCGCGCCCACGGGCGCGCGCATAATCGCGCCGGCGATGTGGTGTCGACGGGGGGCAGCATGGGCACCAGGGCAGGCACGGCAAGCGGCAACGACACCGATGCGTATCGGCTGGGGCGCGAGACGATGCGCGCGGCGCTGGCCGCGGGCAGCCTCGATCGCGCGGACCTGGTGTTGGCTTTCTGTTCCGGCGCCAGCGATGCCGGGCGCTTCCTGGGCGGCATCCGCGAGGTGGCCGGTCCCGCGGTTCCGGTCATCGGCGGCTCCGCCGCCGGCATCATCACCCAGGACGCCATCAGCTGCGAGGGGGCGCCGGCCGCGGTGGCGGCTATCGCCTCGGACCGGATCCGCTTCACGGTGGCCGCGGCGGGGGACCTCGACCTGGACGAGGCCGCGGCCGGCCGACGGCTCGCCGATGCGCTGGCGGACACCGCCGCCGCCCGCCTCCTGCTCCTGTTCTACGACTCGATCCGCGTGCCGGCCTCGCCGGAGGCGCCGCCGGCGCTCAACGCATCGGCGCCCCTGCTGGCCGGCCTGTCCGCCGGCCTGGGCGCCGGCGTGCCGGTGATCGGGGCCGGGCTGCTGGCCGGGTTCGACTTCGGCCCGACCCGGCAGTTCGACGGCCGTGGCGTCGTGGATCGGCACGCCGTCGGCTGCCTGGTGGGCGGCGGCTGCGCCGTCGACCACGCGATCATGCACGGCTGCATCCCCGTCGACGGCATCTACCGGCGCATCACGCGCATTGCCGGCGACGTCATCCACGAGCTGGACGGACGCTCATTTCCCGAGCTCCTCGACGAGGCCTTCGGCAACCGGGACTGGCGCCAGGAGCGTCCCGTCATCATGAGCCTGGCCCTGGCCGTCGACTGCGGCCCGCGCTTCGGGCCGCCGCGCGAGCAGAACTTCGCCGGCCGCCTGCTGACGGGGGTCACGCCGGCCGGCGACGGCATCGGCATGTTCGAGGCCGACCTGTCCGTGGGCGACGAGGTACGGTTCATGGTGCGCGACAACCGGCTCATGCTCCGGTCGGTGCGGGAGAACACGCCGCGACTGCTCGATCGCGTCCGCGCGGCGGGACGGGAGCCGTTCCTGGCGCTGTACATCGACTGTGGCGGCCGGAGCTCGCGGTTCTCGCTTACCGACCGGGAGGAGGCCGCCGAGGTGCAGCAGGTGCTGCGCGAGGCGGGCATCCCGCTGCTCGGGTTCTATTCGGGTGTCGAGATCGCCCCGCTGGCGGGCCGCAGCCGCGGCCTGGACTGGACCGGCGTGCTGGTCCTGCTCTCCGAGGAGAAGCGCTGATGTCCACGACGGAACCCCGCGAAGCGGACCTGGACCGGGAACTGGCGGCGGCCCGCCTCGAGTGCGAGCACCAGCGCGAGGTGGCCGCCCAGCTCGGCCGCAAGGTGCTGGCGGACGGGCAGGACTACGCCCGGCTGATCGACAGCCTGCGCCGCACGGAAGCGGAGCTCCGGCGAAGCCGCGCCGACCTGGAGCGGGACGTGGAACACCGCACCGCGGAGCTGACCAGGGCGAACGCGGAGCTGACGGCCGCCAAGGCCCGCTATGACGACCTGGTGCGTCGCATCCCGCACGGCGTCTACACGCTGCGGATCGGCGCCGACGGCCGCCGGAGATTCGAGTACGCCAGCGCGCACCTGTGCGAACTGCTCGGCTGCGAGCATGATCGCGTGATGGCGGACGCCTCGCTGCTGTTCGCGGGCGTGCATCCGGAGGACATGTCCGACCTCGTGCGGCTCAACGCGGCGTCCGTCCAGGACGGTCGTCCGCTGGCCTGGGAGGGGCGCGTCGACGTCGGCGGCGCAGAGCGCTGGCTTCGTCTCGAGGCCGACCAGACGTCGCTGCCCGACGGCGACGTTCTGTGGAGCGGCGTCGCGAGCGACATCACCGAGGTCCACCGGGCCCAGGACCGCCTGTGCGAGAGCGAGGAGCTCCACCGCCAGCTCAACGAGCTGGCGCCCAACGCCATCTCGGTGTGCGACCTTGACGGGAGCATCCGGATGGCCAACCCGGCCGCGCTCATGCTGTACGGAGAGACGGACGCGGCGGCGGTGGTCGGACGCCCGTTCCTGGACTGGGTCGCCCCCGGCAGCCGCGAGCTGGCGCAGGCGAAATTCGCCGAGCTGGTCGCGGTCTCGCGCGTGACGGGGCTCGAGCTGGATCTCCGCCGGTCGGACGGCTCGGTGTTCGCAGGCAGTGTCGAAGCTTCCCTGGTACGCGACGAACGAGGGCGGCCGTTGCTGGCGATCATCGTCACCGGCGACGAGACGCATCGCCGCCGGGTCGACTCGGAGCGCCTGCGGCTCCAGAAGCTGGAGGCCATCGGCACGCTGGCCGGCGGGCTGGCCCACGACTTCAACAACCTCCTGCAGGGCGTCTTCGGCTACATCTCGCTGGCGAAGCTGCAGATGGATGAGCCGACCGCCGCCATCGCGATGCTCGAGCAGGCCGAGAAGGCGACCGGGCAGGCCGTCAACCTGACGTCGCAGCTGCTGACCTTCGCGAAGGGCGGCAAGCCCCAGAAGTCGCGGCTGGCGCTGCCGGTGGTGGTCGAGCGCGCGGCCCACTTCGCGCTGAGCGGCTCGGCCAGCATCTGCATCCTGGATACGCCGGAGGACCTCTGGGACGCCGACGCGGACGAGGGTCAGACCGTGCAGGTGATCCAGAACATCGTCATGAACGCCAGCCAGGCGATGCAGGAGTCGGGCATCGTCAGCATCACGCTGCGCAACGTCGAGCTGGAGCCGGCGCGCGACGGTGCGCTGCCTGCCGGCGGCCGGTTCGTCGCCGTCGCGGTGGCCGACACGGGCGAGGGCATCGCCGCGCCGTACCTGGCCCGCATCTTCGACCCCTACTTCACCACCAAGCCGCGCGGCAGCGGCCTTGGCCTGGCCACGGCCTGGTCGATCGTCGCCCGCCACGAGGGCACGATCCGCGTGGAGTCGACTCCGGGCCAGGGGTCCCGGTTCGAGGTGCTGCTGCCGGCCGCGGCGCCGCTGACCCGTCCCGCGGCGACCCCGCGCCCGTCCGCGCCTGCCGGGGTCCCGGCGGTCACGCGGCACCGGCGCGTGCTGGTGATGGACGACGAGGACCTGGTGCGGTCGGTGGCGGTCGCCCTGCTCGCCTCGCTGGGACACCGCGCGGACGAGGCCCCGGACGGCGAGGAGGCCGTGCGCCTGGCCGAGCGTGCGTGCGCGGCCGGCGATCCGTATGATATGGTGATCCTGGACCTGACGGTCCGGGGCGGCATGGGGGGCGCGGAGGCCGTGGGCCGGATCCGCGCGGTGGCACCCGGGATCCGGGCCGTCGTGTCGAGCGGGTACTCGGACAGCGCGGTGATGGCCGACTTCCGGGCGCACGGCTTCGACGCCAACCTGAACAAGCCGTACACCATCGAGGCGCTGAGCGCGTGCCTGGCCGGCGGGCCGGCAGGCTGAACGGCGTCCCCGCGGAAGGATTCCCCTTCATGACCGATACCCCGCTGACCGACAGACTTGCCGGCCAGGGCCGCCTCTTCGGCTTTCCCCACGGATACTGGCTGCTCAACGTGATCGAGATGTTCGAGCGGCTGTCCTACTACCTGGTCCGCTCGGTGGTGGCCGTCTACATCATGCAGGCCGACGACCCGCACGGCCTGCACTTCACCGCGGCCCAGAAGGGCATGATCTACTCGCTGTGGTTCGTGTTCCAGTCGATCCTGCCGACGTTCACCGGCGGCTTCGCCGACCGCTACGGCTACAAGCGGAGCCTCTTCATCGCCATCACGGGCAACGTGCTCGGTTACTGCCTGATGGCCACGCAGCGCAGCCTGTTCGGGTTCACCTTCGGCGTGGTGGTGCTCGCCAGCGGCACCGCGTTCTTCAAGCCGGCGCTGCAGGGCAGCCTGGCGCAGAACCTGGACCGCAAGAACTCATCGCTGGGCTGGGGCATCTTCTACTGGGTCGTGAACGTGGGCGCGGCCATCGGGCCGGTGCTGGCCAACATCATCCGTCACGACTTCTCTTGGCAGGCGCTGTTCTTCACGGCGGCGGCCGTGATGTCGCTGAACTACCTGATGCTCTTCACGTTCAGGGACTTCCAGAGCGGGGCGGACAAGACGGCCAACGCGGGTCAGGTCCTGGTGCGCACGCTGCGCACGCTGGGGGACTGGAGGCTGGCCGCCTGGCTGGCGATCATGAGCTGCTTCTGGCTGATGATGTACACGCTGTGGGACCTGCACCCGAACTTCCTGACCGACTGGAACGACTCGGGCGGCCTGGCGGCGTTCTTCCGCGGCTCGCCGCTGCTGCCGGACAAATGGGCCATCGACACCGAGCGCGGCCTGCAGGTGCCGCAGGAGATCCTGCTGAACCTCAACGCGGTGATGATCGTGCTGCTGATGATCCCCGTCTCGTGGCTCGTGCGGAAGCTGAAGACGCTCGAGTCGATGGTCATCGGCATGGGCATGGCCACGGTCGGCATCCTGGTGGCCGGCCTGACCAACCTGGGCTGGGTGTTCCTGCTGGGCGTGGTCGGCTTCTCGCTGGGCGAGATGCTGACCGGGCCGAAGAAGAACGAGTACCTGGCGCTCATCGCCCCGCGCGACAAGAAGGGCCTCTACCTGGGCTTCGTGAACATCCCCGTCGGCGTCGGCGGCCTGGTTGGCTCGAACCTGCAGGGCTTTTTCTATGGCAACTTCGGCGAGAAGGCGGTGCTGGCGCAGAAGTACCTGGCCCAGCACGCGCCGGGGGCCGGCGGCTGGGACGGGAAGCTGGGTTCGCTGGATGCCGCGGCCGGCGTGGCGCGCACCGAGGCCTTCGCGAGGCTCCAGCAGGTGACCGGGCTGGACGCGGCGCAGGCGACCACGCTGCTGTGGGAGACGTACGACCCGCACCTGAAAGTGTGGCTGCCGTTCGCGGGCATCGGCGTGGCGGCGATCATCGCGTTGGTCTTCTTCGCGCGCGCGGCGCGCAGGTGGGCGGACATGGATGCGTGAGCCGAACGACAACGCCGTCTGCATCGTCCAGGCGCGCATGGGCTCGCGCCGCCTGCCCGGCAAGATGCTGGAGGACCTCGCGGGACGGCCGCTGATCTGGCACATCCTGCGCCGCGCCCAGCAGGTGGCCCCGGCCCTGGGCGCGGCGTTGCCCGTGGTGCTGGCCACGACCGACCAGGCGCGCGACGACGCGCTGGCGTCCGTGGCGGCGGCGATGGGCGTGGCCGTGGTCCGCGGCAGCGAGGACGACGTGCTGGGCCGGTTCCTGCTGGCGCTCGAGCACCATCCCGCGCGCTGGGTGGCGCGCGTGTGCGGCGATTCGCCGCTGTTCGACCCGGTGCACCTGGCGCTTTGGCTGCGGCTGGCCAGGGAGCAGGGCGCCGACGTGGTGCGCTTCCGCGACGGCGTGGCCTCGCTGCTGCAGGGCTGCGAGGTGGTGTCGGCCCGCGCCCTGCGGTGGAGTCGCGAGCAGGCCGGCGGCGATCCCCTGGCCACCGAGCACGTGACCGCCTGGGCGCTGCGCCACGCTCCCGAGCATCCCGGGGTCATGGTGACCGCCTGGGCCGAGCCGCCGGCCGAACTGGTCGCGGACGTGAAGCTCTCGATCGATACGCCGGAGGACCTGGCCCGCCTGCGCCGCCTCTACGAGGCGCTCTGGAACGGGAACGATCCGCTGGACCTGCGACAGGCCGCGGCCTGGCTGATGGCACAGGACGCGGGGGCCTGACCTCTGCTGCCGGGCGGCGCGCCGCCGGGAACCGAATCCGGTGCGAGCGGTTTCATCCCCTTTGCGCGCCGCGCGCCGGATCCGGCCGTCGGCGCCCCCGTTCCGGCCATCGAGAGGGGTTCCGATGCACCTCGCGCTGCTCACCGCCGCCACGGTCCTGTGGGCGACCGCGGCCCTGGCCCAGTCCGGACAGTCCGGCCCGTCCGGCAAGGCCCCCGCGCCGGCTGCCGAGCAGCCGGCCGCGCGGGCGGACGCGCCCGCCGGCGACAAGCCCGCCCCGCCGCCCCTGGCGGAATACGTCAGTCCGACCGACACGCTGCCGCGCCTGCGCTACCTGGCCGACGGCCTGGTCACGCTCAACGACCGCTGCCCGGTGCGGAAGGTGAAGCTGAACCCGCGCATGCACGCCGCCTACGTCAACGGGCGTCCCGTCGGCTTCTGCTGACGTCCCTGTTCCCGGGCTTTCGTGCAAAGCCCCGAGCTGTTCCTCAACGATCTGGGCATCACGGTCAACTGCGTCGTCGACCCGGCGCGCCCGGCGCTGCTCGACGAGGCGCACCGCGTCTTCGTGAACTGGGAGACCTACTACCTGTCGAGCGACGAGGCCCTCGCGAAATTCCGCGCCGACCCGCTGAAGTACGTGGGCACGGTCACCGACCCGGTCACGCGCGAGCGCTTCCGCCCCAACGGCAAGCACACGCGGATCGAGCACGACGGGCGCATCATCTGGTTCGCGAAGGCGGAGAACCTCGTTCGCTTCCGGGCGGGCCCGGAAGCGTACGTGCCGCCGATGATCGGGATGCAGGGCGAGTAGCGGGGGGATGGTCGGCGCCATCGCGCAGGGCGACGGCGCCGTCCCTACACGGCGACGACCGAGTTCTCGGCGCCGGGGATGCCGGCCGGGCGGTAGTTGTCGGCCGCCCAGTCGTTCTCCCACACGCGACCGTCGATCAGGTAGCGGTACTCGTACTCGCGGCCCGGCTCGAGGTCGAGGGTCACCTTGAACTCGCCCGACTTCAGGCGGCCCATCGGCGTCGCGTTGGAATCCCAGCCGTTGAAGTCGCCGACCAGGAACACGGTCTGTGCTTCCGGGGCAGCCTCGGCCGGCAGGCAGAACGTGACCTTGCTCACGTTCTTCGTCTTCAGGTAGCGCTTCTGCGGACCCACGGGAACCTCCCTGTCCGGTGGATATGGATATCGAGGATCACCGAATACCCGAATAACAAAGTGAACGTCGGCACGCGCCGCAAGATCTTCACCGGAAACTGACGTTGGGCGCCGATTTATCGCCTTGTGATTTTCATTATCGATCAATAAGGAATTCCAAGAGCCGATCCAGCAGCGAGTTACCGGCGCGGCAGCGCTCGTCCAGGTCCGCCAGCAAGTCCGCGGGCGCCATCACGTAAGGCCCCGGCGCGAAGGAGCCGGGACTGTGCGCGTGCACCGCGCGGGCCCACGCCGGGTCGGCCTCGGGGTGGAACTGCAGGCCGATGGCGCGCGGGGCCGCCTGCATCGCCTGGTGCGGGCAGCCGGCGCTGCGGGCCAGGTGCACCGCCCCGGAGGGCAGGGCGAAGGCCTCGCCGTGCCAGTGCAGCGCGGTCACCGCGGGCGGGAACGGGAAGACCGGGAACGGCGGCGCGGGGGGCGGCGGCACCGCCTCGACCGGCCACCAGCCGACCTCGCGCTCGGGGCTGGGACCGACCGCGGCGCCCAGCGAGCAGGCCATCAACTGCGCGCCCAGGCAGATGCCCAGCACCGGCGTCCCGCGGGCGATCACCTCGCCGATGAGCGCCTTCTCGGTCGCCAGCCACGGCAGCGTCGCCTCGTCGTTCACGCTCATGGGACCGCCGAGCACGACCAGGAAGTCGATGTCGTCCGCGGCGGGCAGCGGCTCGCCGGCGGGCACGAGCGTGCGCCGCGCCGCGATGCCGCGCGCGGCCAGGCGCCCGGCCAGGGCGCCGAGGCCCTCGTACTCGACGTGTTGCAGCCAGTGGGCGCGCATGGCGGTTCCCTTCGGGCGGTTGCCGGCAGGTTGCCGGCAAGGCGGGTCGCTGGTGCCGGACACGATCCCGCGCAACTTGCGCCGGCGCAAGCGCGGGATTGGCTGCCGGTGATCCTGATCCTCGGGAGGGCCCGGCGCAGGAGTGGTGGTTCGCGGCGCGCGGTCATGCTATCATGCCCACATGATCGAGAAAGTGGTCAGCATCACGGAACTCGGCGATCCCGCGGCGCGCAAGATGGATCGCGACTACTGGTTGAGCCGTCCGCCTTCCGAGCGGACGGACGCCGTGGCTTTCCTGCGCCTGCAGGTGCATGGAATTACCGAGGGACTTCAGCGAATTGCTTGCGTCGTTCAACGCGAACGGCGTTGAGTACCTGCTCGTCGGGGGATACGCGCTGGCCCACCATGGGAGGCCGCGTTTCACCGGCGATCTGGACCTGTCCGTCGGTCGCACCCCGGACAACGCCCGACGGGTCCTGGTCGCGCTGGAGGCCATCGGCTTCGGCGATGTCGACCTGACCAACCTCGACGCGCAGGGCGAGTCCTGAACCGGCGCGTTCGCCCCCAAGCAATCCGCGCTCCCCGGCACGATCCCGATGTGGCACAATGTCCGTCGTGTGCCGGCTCGTCGGGCGCAGGTCCGCCCGGCCGCGGCCGGCACGAATGCGGAGGTGGGGAATGCGGAGGCGAACGGCCGGTTCCGGGTGTGCGACGCGCGCGGCTGCGCGATGGTCGCTGGTCTTGTTCGTGACCATGGCGGTGGTGGCCGCCGGGGCGGCGCGGGCTGGCGAGGGCGTTGGACAGGTAGAGGGCGCCGCTGCAGGTGAAGTCGAAGGCGCGCCGACCAGCGACGGCCCCTGGCACACCGTGGATGTCACCGACACGACGGGCTGGACCCTGCGCGGCGTGTCGCTCTACCTGGCGGAGGACGGGCAGGGACTGGTGGTGGTCCGCGCCGACGGCGCCGAGAAGGCGCTGGCCTTTGCGGATGTCGCGCGGGTGCTGGACGCCGACGGGCGCGACATCACCGACGAGGTCCTGACCGGCGTATCGCTCGGCGAGACAATCGCGCCGGCGCCGCCGCCATTCGAGGCGAGAGTGGCGCCCGAATTCGCAGCCGAGCCGTTGGCGCGGCACCGGCCCGGGCGCGGTGAGGAACCGCAGCTGTTCGCATTCGCCCTGGACGCCGGCGGCGGCGTGGCGGAGTTGGTGGGCGACTGGTTCTGGGGCCTCGACGATGGCGGGTTCACGCAGGCGGGCGTACGGCTGCACACCACCGGCAGCGGCTACGTACACCTCCTGTACCGCCACCAGCAGGCGGGCTCGCGCTCGTACGTGATGTACTGGGACGGCCCCACGGTCGATGTCGACCTGCGCGTGCAGTCGTTCCAGTTCCTCTACGGGACCCACACGGCCGAGAGGCAGGCACGTGCGCTGCGGTCGCTGGGGTATGTCGAGGCCGGCGGCGGCATCATGCGGGTGAGCGCATCCGACGGCTATGACACCGAGGGCGTCTCGCGCTTCGCGTTCGCGATGCAGGCGGGCCTGTGGCTGCGGCTGGCCGAGAACCTGGTCCTGGACGCGGGCCTGCACGGCTTCTACAAGCCGGGTTGGGTGGACGAAGACGAGGCGGGCGGCACTGAGCTAGGCCTGCAACTGTGCCTGGCATACCTGGGCCGCTGAACCAGCCGAAGGGATCCGGATGAGCAAGCTGACCCTGCCGCTTCTGGCGGCGCTGGCTGTCGCCGCTCCGGGCGCAGCCGCCCCCGTGGACCTCGCCTCCCTGGCCATCCGCGTGGACACCGCCCACCCGCGCGAGTTCATCTTCACCGACAAGGGCGCCGCGCACCTGGCCGGGGAGTGCGTCGGGCCGGACACGCGCAGCTACCACGGCTTCTACATCGCGATGCACGAGGTGGTCGACGGCTGGTCCCTGCGCCTGGAGAACGGCGTCGAGCTGGGCGTCGCCACCGCGTACGAGGCCGAGGTGACGCCCGACCGCCTGGTGCGCCGCCACCGGCTGCCGGACGGCGGCGTGGTCACCGAGACGGTCGAGCTGTTCGACCGCGAGAACGGCTTCCGCGTGCGCTGGGACGACGTGCCGCCGGGATCGTTCGCCGTCGTGCCGCGCATCGACATGCGCTTCCTGTGGAAGGTCGAGCAGCCGGGCTACGAGGTCAGGTGGAGCGGCGATGCGCTGCTGGCGTGCCGGCAGGACAAGCTGGCGGCGGCGCCCGACCCGGCGCACCCGCAATGGCTGGCGATCGCCGTGCGCGGCGCCGACCGCTTCGAGCCCGACGGTCGCCATGTCGAGACCCGGTATCCCAAGGACGCCGCTCGCCGCGCGATGGAGAAGTCGTATCCGTACCTCCCGGGCGCGATCACCGGGCGCATCCCGCCGCAGGTGCCGGTCGGCCGCGTCGAGGCCGTGTTCGCCGCCGACGTCACGGCCGAGGCGGCGCAGGAGCGCGCGCTGCGGCTGCGCGGCGAGGCGTTCGACCTCCTGGCCGCGCGGCGCGAGCGGCTGGAGAAGCTGGTCGCCGACTCGCGCGTGGTGACCGGCGTGGAGCGCGACGACCAGGCCCTGGCCTGGGCCCGCGTCTCGCTGGACAACCTCATCATGAACCAGCGCGGGCCGGGCATCTACGCGGGGTTCTACTGGTTCACCACCTACTGGGGCCGCGACACGTTCATCAGCCTGCCGGGCGCCTGCGTGACCAGCGGCGACTTCGCGACCGCGCGCACGCTGCTGCGCGGCTTCGCCCAGTTCCAGGAGAAGGATCCGGCCAGCCGGCGCGAGGGCCGCGTGCCCAACTTCGTCACCGTCGATGAGGTGCAGTACGCGAGCATCGACGGCACGTGGTGGTTCGTGCGCGCGCTGGATGAACTGTGGCGGCAGTCGGGTGACGACGCCTTCGCGCGCGAGCTGGCGCCGGTGGTCTTCCGCGCGGTGGCCGGCGCCCGGCGCCACGCCGTCGACGCCGAGGGCTTCCTGACCCACGGCGACGGCGAGACCTGGATGGACGGCGGCGGCGAGCGCAACCCGCACTCGCCCCGCGCGACGCGCGCGGTGGAGGTGCAGGCGCTGTGGCACCGCGGCCTGCTGACCGCGGCGCGGCTGGCCGAGCGCTTCGGCGCGGACGCGGGGGCCGACCCCGCCGTGGACTACGCCGCGCTGGCGGAGCAGCTGGCGGCGAACTTCACGCGGCGGTTCTGGGTCGATGGCCGCCTGGTCGACCACCTGAACGCCGATGGCACGCCGGATGGCCAGGTGCGTCCGAACGCGCTGCTGGCCGTGTTGTCGTCGCCGGCGCTGTTCACGCCGAAGCAGCGCGAGGCGATCACCGCCGAGGCGGCGCGCGAGCTGGTGCGCCCGCACGGCGTGCTCTCGCTGACGGCGGCCGACCCGCGCTTCCACCCGAAGCACGTCGACCTGGCGAAGTACCACTACGACGAGGCCTACCACAACGGCGACGTCTGGCTCTGGCTGTCGGGGGCGTACGTCTCGGCGCTCAACGACCCTCGCGACGGCTTCGGCCAGACGCGGATGCTGCTCGACGAGATCCTGGACGAGGGCGCCGTCGGCACGCTGCAGGAGATCCGCGACGGCGCGCCGGCCGCGAGCAACGACGAGTTCGGCGGCGCCACCAGCCAGGCCTGGTCGCTGGCGGAGCTGCTGCGGAACGTCGCGCAGGACTACGCCGGCCTGCGCGTGGACCTGACGGCGGCCGAGCCGGTGGTCGAGCTGCGGCCGTCGCTGCCGGAGGCGTGGCCGTCGCTGTCGGTGCGCACGCGCATCGGCGATGCGGCCTGCGAGATCGTCGTGCCCGGCCGGGGGCAGGCCCCGCGGTTGCGGCTGGAGGCCGCCCCGGACCCGCGCTGGCGGTTCGCCTGGGAGCCCGGCGACGGCCCGGCCGTGCCCGGCGCCGTGGCCGCGGAGGACGGGGGCTGGGTGGTGACTTTCGCGCGCTGAACCGCAATTCGGGGGCGGCGCCCGCGCCGCCTTCGCTTATCTTCCGACCATGCACGGGGCCGACGGGCCCGATTCAACCCCAGAGAACAAGGAGCCGCCGTGGCCAACCTCAAAGCCGTCATCGAGACCGACAAGGGCGTCATCAACCTGCTGCTTCACGACGACCTCACGCCGATGACCGTCGCCAACTTCGTGAACCTGGCCCAGCGCGGCTTCTACGACGGCCTGGCGTTCCACCGCGTGATCCCCGACTTCATGATCCAGGGCGGCTGCCCCGAGGGCAGCGGCCGCGGCGGTCCGGGCTACCGCTTCGCCGACGAGTGCACACCGCAGCTGCGCCATGACGGCCCCGGCGTCCTGTCGATGGCCAACGCCGGTCCCGGCACCAACGGCTCGCAGTTCTTCATCACGCACGTCGAGACGTCGTGGCTGGACGGCAAGCACACGGTGTTCGGCAAGGTCGTGGGCGCGGCCGACCAGGCCGTCGTCAACGCGATCCAGGGCGGCGACACGATGAAGAAGGTCACCATCGAGGGCGACACCGCGCCGCTGATGGCGAAGATGTCGGCTCAGGTCGCGGAGTGGAACAAGAAGCTGGGCTAGACGCCTGGCCTGCCGCGCGGCCGGGCCGTGCGCCGGCCCCAGGCCAGGCCGCGCCCCGCCGCCCGCCGTGGAGCCGACCCAGCCCGACCCCCCCCCCCCACCCCAGCG
>JAYRFB010000204.1:0-29183 GCA_041908585.1 Candidatus Krumholzibacteriia bacterium | reverse complement strand
GCGGCCGTTGCCCGCGGCCGGACATCGACACCTGCAAGGGGGACCATCCATGAAGTCTTGCAAACTGCTGCTTTCGATCCTGCTGATCGCCGGCCTGGCGACCAGCGCCTTCGGCATGGACAAGGACGAGGCCCTGCACGGCCCGGCCGCCTTCGTGCCCTCGACCAACTCGGCCGCGATCACTGGCGGCGACTGCACCGATCCTATCGTGATCTCGAGCCTGCCGTACTCGGTCACCGGCCAGACGAACTGCGGCTACGGCAACACCTATTCCACCACCTGTCTGGGCAGCTACGACGGCGGCGAGGACATCATCTACCGCCTGGACATCGCGGCCACCACGACGGTCGACATCGTGATGAACGGCGGCACGACGACCTGGACGGGCATCCTGCTGGACGACAGCTGCCCGCCTGACGCCAGCTGCATCGGCATCGCCACCGGTTCGGGCAGCGGCGCCCGGTCGATCCTGGGCAAGACGCTGAACCCGGGCTCCTACTACATCATGGTCGACACCTACCCCGCCCCGAACTGCATCCCGTCGTTCACGCTGGACGTCACGGCCGCCACGCCGCCGCCGCCGCCGGCCGTCAACGATGTCTGCGCGGGCGCCATCGACATCCAGGCGCAGGGCCTGGCGTCCTGGACGGTCAACCTGACCAACGCCGGCACCTACTACAACGACTACAGCCTGGTGTCGCCGAGCTGCACCGGCTACACCACGCCGGGCCCGGACGCGATCTACAAGATCGACCTGGCCGCCGGCGAGTCGCTGACCGTCGACGAGAACGGCACCTGCGACGTGGCGCTGTGGATCGCGACGGACTGCGGCAACCTGGTCGGCAGCTGCGTGGCCGGCGCCGACGCGACGACCACCGGCTCGGAGATCGTCAACTTCACGGCCGCGACCGCGGGCACGTACTTCGTGGTCGTGGACGCGTACGCGGCGGCCGGCTGCCCGGTCACCGTGACGGTCAACGCCCCCGTGTCGACCGAGAACGAGACCTTCGGCGCGCTGAAGGCCATGTTCCGCTAGTCGACCGAACGCACGGTTGAAACGCAAGGGCCCGGGGGTGACCCCGGGCCCTGTTTTCCTGTGCCCAAGGTCGATTCCGGAGCCCCCGGTCGAAAGCTCGAGGCCGATGCTCCGGGCCTGGGCCTGCGGTCGTTGGGGCTCTTGGAATCGGGTCTTGTTTCTTGCCATCCGCCAATCCCCCGGCCATGGGCAGAGCTCGAAATGATTGAGATCTGCAACCTGCCAATCTGCTAGAATCACCCGATTCCCAGCCACGGTTCGTGCCTCTTGCCAGGTGGCGCCGGGCGCATGGGTGGGAATCAAGGTCATGCTCAAGGGCCACCATCTGCGGCCCGTCATCGACACCTGCAGGGGGGAACATCCATGAAGTCTTGCAAACTGCTGCTTTCGATCCTGCTGATCGCCGGCCTGGCGACCAGCGCCTTCGGCATGGACAAGGAAGAGGCGCTGCACGGCCCGACGGCCTTCGTGCCGCCTTCCGATTTCACCATCATGGGTTCCTGCGCCACGCCCGTCGTGATCCCGGGCCTGCCGTTCTCGGCGACCGGCCAGACGAACTGTGGCCTGGGAAACAACTACTCGGCGACCTGCCTGGGCAACTACGACGGCGGTGAGGAGATCATCTACCGCCTGGACATCGCGGCGACGACGACCGTCGACATCGTGATGAACCCCGGGACAACCGGCTGGACGGGTATCCTGCTGGATTCCGCCTGCCCGCCGAATGCCGCCACCTGCATCGCGACCAACACCGGTTCGTCGGGCACGCGCTCGATCCTCGGCAAGACGCTGGCTCCCGGCTCGTACTACATCATGGTCGACACCTGGCCGACCCCGAACTGCGTCCCCTCGTTCAGCCTGGCCATCAACGAGGCCACCCCGCCGCCGCCGCCGGCCGTCAACGATGTCTGCGCGGGCGCCATCGACATCCAGGCCCAGGGTCTGGCGTCCTGGACGGTCAACCTGACCAACGCCGGCAACTACTACAACGATTACACCCCGGCCGTTCCCAGCTGCACGGGCTACACCGCCAACGGGCCGGACGCCATCTACCGCATCGATCTCGCTGCGGGCGAGGACATCACGGTCAGCATGCTGGGCGACTGCGACACGTCGATCTGGATCGCCACCGATTGCGGCACCCTGGCCAGCACCTGCGTGGCCGGCGCTGACGCGGTCGGCGGCTTCGCGACCGAGACCGTGGTCTACACCGCCGCCGCGGCGGGCACGTACTACGTGGTCGTCGACGCATACGCGACGGGTGGCTGCCCGGTCACCGTGACGGTCAACGCCCCCGTGTCGACCGAGAACGAGACCTTCGGCGCGCTGAAGGCCATGTTCCGTTAGTCGACCGCACGCACGGTTGAAACGCAAGGGCCCGGGGGTGACCCCGGGCCCTTCGTCTCGTGCCCGCCGACCATGGCGCGCCGCCTCGCCGTCGCCGCCTATCCGTGCGTCAGCTTGCGGTACTTGATCCGGTGCGGCTGGTCGGCATCCACGCCCAGCCGCTTGCGCCGGTCCTCCTCGTACTCCGAATAGCTGCCTTCGTACCAGACCACGTTGCTGTCGCCCTCGAAGGCGAGGGTATGCGTGCAGATGCGGTCCAGGAACCAGCGGTCGTGGCTGACCACGACCAGGCAGCCGCCGAAGTCCGTCAGGGCGTCCTCGAGCGCGCGCAGCGTGTCGACGTCCAGGTCGTTGGTCGGCTCGTCCAGCAGGATCAGGTTGGCGCCGCTCTTGAGCAGGCGCGCCAGGTGCACGCGGTTGCGCTCGCCGCCGCTGAGCGTGCCCACCTTGCGCTGCTGGTCTGAGCCCTTGAAGTTGAATCCCGAGCAGTAGGCGCGGCTGTTGACCTTGACGCCGCCCAGGTCCAGCTCCTCGGCGCCGCCGGTGATGTTCTCCCAGACGGTCTTCTCGCTGTCCAGATCGTCGCGCGACTGGTCGACGTAGGCCAGGCGCACCGTCTCGCCGACGGTCAGCGAGCCGCCGTCGGGCTTCTCCTGCCCGGTGATCAGCCGCATCAGCGTCGTCTTGCCGGCGCCGTTGGGGCCGACCACGCCGACGATGCCGCCACGTGGAAGGTGGAAGTTCAGGTCGTCGAACAGCACCGTCTCGCCGTAGCCCTTCTTCAGGTGCTCGGCGGCAACCACGACGTTGCCCAGGCGCTCGCCGGCCGGGATGCGGATCTGCGCCGCGGACGCGCGCATCTGCCGCTCCTGGCTGACCAGCTCCTCGTACTGCGACACGCGGGCCTTGTTCTTCTTCTGCCGGGCCTTCGGCGAGGCGCTGACCCATTCCAATTCCCGTTCGATCGTCTTGAGGCGCTTGCTGTCGGCCTTCTCCTCCTCGAGCAGCTTCGTCTTCTTCTGGTCCAGCCAGGACGAGTAGTTGCCTTCCCAGGGGATGCCGTAGCCGTTGTCCAGCTCCAGGATCCAGCCCGTGACGTTGTCCAGGAAGTAGCGGTCGTGCGTGACCAGCACCACGGTGCCGTGGTACTCGCGCAGGTGCCGCTCGAGCCAGGCCACCGACTCGGCGTCGAGGTGGTTGGTGGGCTCGTCGAGCAGCAGCAGGTCGGGCTTCTGCAGGAGCAGGCGGCACAGTGCGACGCGGCGGATCTCGCCGCCCGACAGCTTGGAGACGTCGGCGTCGCCGGGCGGGCAGCGCAGCGCGTCCATCGCGATCTCGAGCTGGCGGTCCAGTTCCCAGCCGTTGGCGTGGTCGATCTCGTCCTGGAGCCGGCCCATCTCCTCCATCAGCTTCGTCATCTTGTCGTCGTCCATCGGCTCGCACATGGCCATGCTGATCTCGTTGAAGCGGTCGAGCTTGGCCTTCATGTCCCCGACGGCCTCCTCGACGTTGCCGCGCACGTCCTTCGACTTGTCCAGCTGCGGCTCCTGGGGCAGGTAACCCACCTTGACCGACGGGTCGGGAAAGGCCTCGCCGATGAAGTCCTGGTCCACGCCGGCCATGATCTTCAACAAGGTGCTCTTGCCGGCTCCGTTGAGGCCGATGACGCCGATCTTGGCGCCCGGGTAGAACGAGAGCCAGATCCCCTTGAGGATCTCGCGGCTGGGCGGGACGACCTTCTTGAGGTTCTTCATCGTGAAAATGTACTGCTGGGCCATGACTTCCTTTCCGGGGGCGGATCCGCGCGCGGGGGCGGCAGGCGGGGGTTTCCGATCAGCTCGTGCGCGGATATAGTCGGTGGCGTGGCGGGGATCGGCAACCCGAAACCGCCCGCGGGCGTAGCAGGGGATCCGGATCGCACGGCGAGGACTGTTCCAGGGGGAGGCGCAGATGGCGGGCACGGCGAGGAACTGGCTCATCGGCTGCGGAGTCGGCTGCGGGCTCGTGCTGCTGTTCGCGATCGGGTTGGGCACTGCCGGCTTCTTCGGCGTCAAGAACGTGATCCGGCGCGCGGAGCGGCTGGATGCCGCCAGCGATTCGCTGGCGACGCGGTTCGGGGCGGCCGAGTCCTGGTCGCCGCCGGCCGACGGCAGCCTGCCGCCCGGGCGCATCGAGGCGTTCCTGGAAGCCCGGCGCCTGATGACCGCCGAGCGCGAGCAGGCCGCGCAGACGTTCGCGGTGCTGGACGGGAAGGGCGGCGTCACGGCGAAGGTCTCCGCCGGCGTCAGCCTCGTGCCGCACGTGCTGTCGCTGATCGAGGCCCGCGACCGCGCGCTCCTGCAGGCCGGCATCGGCCCCGGCGAATACCGGTTCCTCTACAGCGTCGGCTTTTTCGGCCTCCTCGGGAAGGACCCCGGCGACGGGCCGGGCTTCATGGTCTCCAGCCGCGACGGCGAGCGGCGGGGCGGGGACTGGTCGATCGGCTCGCGCGGCGGCGATGGGGACGGCGGGGGCGATCCCGAGGAGACGCGGCGGCGACGCGCAGGCGATGTGCGCGAGACGCTCAACCGCCTCCAGCGCGAGAGCCTGCGCGGGCAGCTGGCCGCCCTCGATGCCGGCGGCGTGGCCGCCCCGGCCGGCTGGCGCGGGCAGCTGGCGGCCGAGGTCGCGGCACTGGAGGCCGAACCGCGCCGCCTGGCCTGGGAACAGGGCCTGCCCGCGCCGCTGCGAGCGGCGCTGGAGCCGTTCCGCGAGCGCCTGGAGGCGTCGTACGAGCCGATGACCGGGGCGCTCGAACTCGGGCTGGAAGGCGAACGCTAGCCTGGGCCGCTCACGACGGGTCGCCGGCGGCCCCGGAGGCGGAGTTGCACCAGAACGACCGCATGTCGCGCGGGCGCCCCGGCAGCAGCGGGAAGTCGAGCGGCGGGCGCAGGTCGTCCACCTCCGCGAAGCGGGCGCGAAGCGTGTCGCGGTAGCGCGTGTGGTCGCCGCCGCGGTGGTTGTTGGCGAACAGCGCCAGGCCGCCGGGCGCCAGCAGCGAGGCCACGGCGTCGGCCAGCGCCGACCATTCGCGCTCGACGGCGAAGCGACCGCCGTCCTTCACCGAGGAGAACACCGGTGGGTCACAGACCACCAGGTCCAGCGGCTGCCATTGCGCACCCCGCTCGCGGCGCGCGCGTTCCTGGCGCGCCAGCCAGCGCCGCGCGTCCTCCTGCACGAACTTGCCCCGCCCGCCCGCGTCCAGCCCGTTGAGCGCCAGGTTCGCCATGCCGTCGCGCAGGCAGCCGCGGGCCGTATCGACCGAGAAGGCCACCTCGGCGCCGTGTGCCAGCGCGGCGACCGAGAACGAGCAGGTGAACGCGAACAGGTTCGCCATGCGCCGGCCGCGGGCGGCCAGCGCCACGCGCCGCCGCGCATCGCGCTGGTCCAGGAACAGGCCCGGGTGCGGCGGACCGGCCAGGTCGACGCCGTAGGCCAGCCCGTGCTCGCGTACCGCCAGCGGCGCGGGCGGCGGCTCGCCGATCACCCGCGTGAAGGCCGGCAGCGCCTCCTGGTGCGGATTCTGCCGGTGGCCGCGCACGACGCACCCGCGCACGTCGCGGCCGGACGCGACACGCTCGAGCAGCGGCGCCAGGCGCGCCGCCGCCTCGTCGGGCCCGAGCGTCTCGTCCCAGCACACCGCTCGCAGCCAGGGCCCGTAGGCGTCGACGGCGGCGTCGAGCCCCTCGATCTCACCGCGATGCACGGCGCGCCAGCAGTCCGCCACCTGTGCCGGCCAGTCGCCGCGCCGGTCGCGGCAGAGCGCCTCGTCCCGCACCAGGCCGGGAGCGCCGCGCGCCACCGTGAACGACGGCGGCAGCGGCGCCCGCACCGGGCCGTCCACGCCGGGCCAGCTCACCTCGGCGCAGTGGAGGTAGAGGCGGCCGGCCGGCGCCCCGCCGTGCTCGTCGTCGCCCAGCACCGGAACACCGCTCAGCGCCGCGTGCCGGCGCACCTGGTGCCGGCGTCCGCGCGCGATGACCGCCGTGTAGCGCGCCAGCCCGCCGGGCCCCGGCCCGGGATCCTGGCGGAACTCCGTGCGCGCCGGCTTGCCGTCCAGTTCGTCCTCGCGCACCCAGCAGGCCGGCAGGCCGGCGGCGCGCGCATCGACCGCGGACAGGAACACGTAGGTCTTGCGCGCCTGTCCCGACTCGTGCACCTGCTGCGCCCGTGCCGAGGCCCCGCGCGTGCGCGCCAGCCAGAGGACGCCGCTGGTGCCGACATCCAGGCGCGAGACGACGAAGGCCTCCTCGCCGAGGTGCAGCGCCAGCCATTCGACGGCGCCCACCTCGCCGGGGTGCCCGCCATGCGTGGCCATCCCGGTCGGCTTGTCGACGACCAGCCAGTCGGCATCGCGGTGCAGGATCACGGCGCGCCGTCGCCGAAGGCGGCATCGAGCACGGTGGCCAGCTCGGCGTCCAGGGCACGGCCGCGGTCGCGGCCGTAGAACAGGTGCAGGCGCTCGTGCAGGGCGGCCTTGTCCAGCCCGTCGGCCTTCGCGGCGTCGACCACGGCCTGCGCGGCGGCCGGCCGCGGTCCCCAGCGGAAGAGCTCGCGGCCGTCGTCGGCCAGGCCGACCAGGATCGGGATGCTGCGGGTCCCGCGCGTCAGGTAGCGGTCCATGACCGCGGGATGGTCATCGCGAGTCAGCACGCGCAGCCGCACCAGCGGGCTCAGGCGGGCGGCGACCACCAGGCAGGGCAGGCTCTGAGCGGAGTCGCCGCACCAGGGCTCGCTGATCACCAGCCAGGTCTGGGGGATCGACAAGCGCATCAGGCGCGTGGCCAGCGCCGGCGTCGGCTGCCAGGTCCGCTCCAGCCGGAGCGTGCGGTGCAGGTTCAGCCGCGTGAAGGCCACCCGCTCGGCCTGCTCTGCGTCCAGTCCGGCCGGGTCGGCATCGGCGCGCTCCTTCAGCAGGCGCCGCCAGTCCTCCTCGTCCAGGCCGTCACGGGCGATGATCTCCAGCAGCGTGTCCATGGAGTCCCTTCGGTGCGGTGACGTCGGGCCGTTGCGCTCACGAGGCTAGCAGCCCGCATTTTGCCAGTAAACAGCTACCGGCCGTTCCCCTATATTGAGCCTCGACTTGCCATGAGCCGCGACATGGTGAACGGACCCCCTGTGGATGGACGCATGACCAGGCCTTCCGGATTTCCGGCCCCCTTTCGCCTCGGCCCCTGGCTGGTGCAGGCGGACCTCAACCGCATCACCGGCCCCGAGGGTGCGCACCAGATCGAGCCGCGCATCATGCGGGTGCTGCTGGTCCTGGTCGAGGCCGGCGGCGGCGTGGTCTCGCGCCAGGACCTGCTGGACGAAGTGTGGGCGGACACCGTCGTGGGGGAGGAGATCCTCACGCGCGCCGTCAGCGAGCTTCGGCGCGTGTTCCGGGACGACCCGCGGCGCCCCGCCTACATCGAGACCATCCGCCAGCACGGTTACCGCCTGCTGATGCCGGCCGTGACGGAGGCCGAGCCGACGCCTGAGCCTGTGCCCTCGCCCGCGCCGCCTGCGCCCCCGCCCGCCGCGGCTGCCACCGCCGGCCGCCGTCGCGCAAACGGGCCCTGGCTGTACGTCGCGCCGGCCCTCGTGGCCGTCGCGCTGCTGGTGACCGGGCTGTGGCCCCGCCGCGAGGCGCCGCCCGTGGCCGGCGAGACGTCGCCGCTGACGAGCTACCCGGGTCGCGAGCTGCACCCGGCGCTGTCACCCGACGGAACGCGCGTGGCGTTCGCCTGGTCGGGACCGGACGGCCGGGCGCCGGGGATCTACGTGAAGCAGCGCAATTCGGAGACCGCGCTGCGGATCACCGCCGAGCCGGGCTGGCCGGCCTGGCCGGCCTGGCTGCCCGACGGCCAGAGCCTGGCCTTCGCACAGTCGGCCGACACGAGCACGGCCATCTGCCTGGTCGCCTCGCTCGGCGGGCCCGTGCGGCGGCTGCGCACGGTGCCCTCGCTGGTGGACGGCCTGTCGGTCGATGCGACGGGAACGCGCCTGGCCTGGGCGGCGCGCACCGGCGTTCGCGGTCCGTACCGGCTGGCCGGGCTGTCCCTGAACGATCCCGACGCCGGCTGGGAGCCGGCGCCCGCCACCGGCGCCGTGGGCGATGTCCAGCCTCGCTTCTCGCCCGACGGACGCTGGCTGGCCTGGGTGGCGGTCGGGCCGGGCGGGTCCGGGGCGATCCATCGCCTGGCGTTGCCGGCCGGCCGGCCCGAGCTGGTGACCGGCGCCGCCGGACCGGTCAGCGGGCTGGCCTGGTCTCCCGGCAGCGATCGCCTCGTCTTCGCGGCGGCCCCTGGCGGCATGTACGACCTGTGGGTGGTCGACGCCACCGGTGGACGTCCCATCCGCCTGGCTGAATCCGGGGGGTTGTCGCTGAACCCGACCGTCGCCACGATGTCCGGCGACCTGGCCTGGGAACAGGTGAGCCTGGACCAGGACATCTGGAGCCTGCGCATCGCCGGGCGCGACCCGCTCCGGTTCGAGACGGCGCCTTTCGTCGTGTCCACGCGCTGGGAGGCCGACGCGGACGTGGATCCGGCCAGCGGGCGTGTGGTGTTCGTCTCGTTGCGCTCGGGCCGGCCGGTCCTGTGGGTCGCCGGGCCGGACGGGGCCGGGCCGGCGCCGCTGGCGGAGATCGAGGGGGCGGCGCTTTCGGCGCCCCGCTGGTCGCCCGACGGCTCGCGCGTGGCATTCCGCGCCGTCGGCCGCGACGGAGCCCAGGTCATGGTGGTGCCCGCCAGCGGCGGGCGGTCGCGCCCGCTGTCCCTGGAGGCGGATGATGCCCTGCCCACCGGCTGGACTGCCGACGGGCGCGCGGTGCTCGTGGCCGCCGACCTCGGCGGCGGCTGGCAGATCCACCGGGTGGACCCGGTCGACGGGGCCCGCCAGACCCTGACCCGCGAGGGTGGCCTGACGGCCGCCGAGGGGCCGGCCGGCCGCGTCCTCTACCACACCCGCCCGGGACATGCCGGCCTGTGGCGCCTGGACCTGGCCCCGGGAGCGGCGCCCGAGCTTCTGATCCCCGGGCTGCCGGTCGGCGAACGGGCCGCCTGGCGGCTGGTCGACGGGGGCATCGTCTGGGTCCTGCGAACGCGCGGCGCAGCCGTCCTGATGCACCTGGACCTGCCGACCGGCGTTTCGCGCCCGCTGGCCGAGCTGCCGGGGCACGCCGGGGGCCCGATCGCCGCAACGGCGGACGGCTCGCTGGTGCTGTTCGCGCACGCTGGCGAGGCCGGGGGCGACCTCATGTTCCGGTCGCGAGCGCTGGCTTCTTCGAAATAACTCTATCCTATCAGGCAACTTGCGGGATTCTCGAAAATCATCAGCCAAACCTCAGGCATCCCTCAGGCGCCGATCTCCGGATTCCGCTTTCGTGACCCCCGTGAGCGCTGGCGGCACCCCGTCGGCACACACGAATCGGAAGGCCGGTCTCCCGCGCGCCTGGACATTCCCTGCGACGGGACCCGAAATTCACCTGGTCACCATCGGGGTCCCGGGGTGGACAGGCACCGGCGAAGCGTGGAACGGCGGTCGGGTAACATGCCCCCCCGGCCCTGGCCCACCGGAACCGGCAGCGGAGCCGGCCTTCCGAGGATCATCCCGTGAGTCCGGCGTCCGGACCCGACCCGGCGGCCGGACCCGCCGATTGGCAGGCAACAGGTCGCCCAGATCCCCCTCGGTCGCTTGGGCTGGCCGGTCGGCAGGGAACAGGTCGCGGGGTCCGGTGCGCAGGCGTCGGGCCCCGCGGCTTATCGTTGACGGCCGGCCGGGTCGACGCCCGCTATCGGCCAGCGCGCTCCCGGGGTTGGCGGCAGCGGGAACTAATCCTATAATACTCCTGTTTCCCGGCCCCACGCGCCTGCCGATCCGCAGGGGATCGAGGCTGGACCGATCGCTCATCCACGACCCGGGCTCCCGGGGTCGGTTGAGGAAAGGACACGTCATGAAGAAGTACCTGCTCCCCGTGCTCGCATTGGCGCTGACGGCGATTGTCGCAACGGCCTGGGCCGGCGGACCGGCCTGCAGCGGTGCCAAGGATGCCAAGGCGGCAGCGGCCGGCGGCACCTGCGCCGATAAGGCCGCAGTGAAGACGGCCGCCGTGGGCGGCACCTGCGCCGAGAAGGCCGCAGTGAAGACGGCCGCCACGGGCGGCACCTGCGCCGAGAAGGCTGCGTCCGGCGCCTGTGCGCAGACGGCGGCCGCGTCCGGTGCCTGCGCGAAGACCGCCGGCATGACGACGGCTGCGGCCGGAGGCGCCTGCTCCGCCACCGCCGACTTCACCAAGGCCGCCACGATGCACGACTGCTGCCAGAAGGCTGCGGCCGCGTCGAAGGCCTGTTGCGGCCACTCCGCGGCCGAGATCCACGCCAGCTTCGCGGCCTACCAGGCCGCCAAGTCGACCCTGGCGGGCATGCACGAGTGCTGCGCGGCGTCGCTGGCCGCTGCCAAGGGCTGCTGCGGCAAGGATGCCGCCGCGCTCAAGGCGGACTTCAACGCCAAGGCCGCCACGGCCCTGACCCAGGCCTGCGCCGTCGAGGCCGGCATGCACGAGTGCTGCGCCAAGTCGCTGGCCGCCGGCAAGGGCTGCTGCGGCAAGGATGCTGCGGCGCTGAAGGCCGATTTCGAGAAAAAGTCGGCCGAGGCGCAGAAGAAGCTGGCCGCCAGCTGAGTTATTCCGCATAATGAGGGGCGACGTCCATGACGTCGCATGGATCGACTGGACCCCGATCCATCACTGGGGTGACCAGGCGCGGGAACCGTCAAGGTTCCCGCGCTTTTTCGTGGGCAGCGGTCGAGGAATGCGGTCCCCGCGGCGGCGGTGCTGCGTATCGTGGATGTCGGAGCCTCGTCATGTGTGACCCGGGCGCGAGGTGGACCTGTTGGCATTGACCCTGAACGTGCGCGACGCGCGGCAGCGGCTGTTGCTGGAGCTGGCGCGGCGCGGCAGCGAGGAAGCCTTCCGGCGCCTCTACGCCGAGCTCTACGACCCCGTCTGCCGCTTCGTCGGCGCCCGGGTGCGCGGGAGCGAGGACGTGGAGGACCTGGTGGCGACCGTCTTCGGGCGTGTCGTCGCCGGGCTGGACGGCTTCGACCCCGGTCGCGGGCCGGTCTTCGCCTGGGTGCTCGGGATGGCCCGGCACGCGGTGACCGACCACCAGCGACGACGGGCTGCGTTCGGCGGCGCGCGCGCGCAGGCGGCGTCGACGGACGAGCTCGAAGGGCGGCTCGCGGACGACCGGCCCGACGCGCTGGGCGCGCTGGTCCGGGACGAGGAGGCGCGCGCGGTGCGCGCGTGGATCCGTCGCCAGGACGAGGCGACCCGCGAGCTGCTGGAGCTGCGCTACGGGCAGGGGTTGGGCTGCGGCGAGATCGGCCGCCTGCTGGGGCTGTCCGAGGCCGCCGTCAAGAAGCGCTGTGCGCGCGCGGTGCAGCGGCTGCGGCAGGAACTTCCGACGCATTCACCTGGAATCGGAACGCACCTGGAACAGGAACGGGAGGCGCGCCATGCATGACCGGCGAGTAAAGGCGGCGATCCGGCGGGCCGTGACGGCGGGACCTGACCCGCGCCCGGCATCCGGCCACCGCGACCGCCTGGAGGTCGAGCTGCTGGGCGCCTACCGGGACCGCTATCCGCGACACCGGAGGTACCTGATGCTGCTGAATCCCTGGAACCGCGCCGCGCGGCTGGCCCTGGCCGGCCTGGCGGTGGCCCTGCTCGGCGTGGGCGCCTGCTCGACGTCGACGACCACGGAAGTGGAGATGGGCCAGAAGCTGACGATCACGATGGACGGCCTGTCCGGCGACAAGGCCGACGACAGCCTGCGCCACCTCGAGGGCGAACTGAACGACTTCTTCGCCGCGCGCCCGGAGGTGGAGGGCGTGAATTTCAACCTGCGCGGTTCGGAGTCCGGCACCGTGTTCGAGATCATGGCCTGGGGCCGCGACGTGGATGCGGCCGCGCTCGAGGCCGACCTGCTTGCGCAGGTGCCCGGGCTGTCGGCGACCAATGTCACGATCGAACCGCTGAGCGGCGGCGTGCGGGAGAACCTGCTCCAGCATTTCGGTCACGAGATCCTGGGACTGGAACTGGAGCTGAACGGCGAGACCGCCGACGAGATCCGCGCCCAGATCATCGCGCGCATGGCCGCCGCCGGCATCGAGGGGGACGCCAGGGTCGTGGTCGAGGACACGCCCGATGGCCGCCGCATCATCACCGTCGACGTCGAAGGGGACACGACGGTGGATGTCGACGGCGGATCCCGACCCTAGGAGCCGTCGGCCTCGCCGCCGCGCCGCCGCGGTCTCATCGCCCCCGGGACTTGTCTCCCGGGGGCGATCGCGTCTACCCTGTCCCGCAGTGGCACGTGCACCCGACGAAAGGCCCGCCATGAAGAGGAAGAGCGAAGCCCGCGACGGAATCCACCTGTCCTTCCACGGCGCCGCCGGCACCGTCACCGGCAGCCGGCACCTGCTGGAGGCCGCCGGCCGCCGCGTCCTGGTCGACTGCGGCATGTTCCAGGGCCTCAAGGAGCTCCGCCTGCGCAACTGGGCGGACCCCGGGTTCGAGCCGGGTTTCCTGCACGACCTGATCCTGACGCACGCGCACATCGACCACACGGGCTGGACGCCGCGGCTGCTGCAGTACGGCTTCAAGGGACCGATCCACGCCACGCCGCCGACGGCCGAACTGCTGGAGCTGGTGCTGATGGACGCGGCGCGGCTGCAGGAGGAAGACGCGGCCTTCGCGAACAAGAAGGGGTTCAGCAAGCACCAGCCGGCCGAGCCGCTCTACACGGAGATGGATGCGCTGGCGGCGCTGAAGCTGGTGCGGGCGACGCAATACGGGAAGTGGCGGGTCCTGGCGCCGGAGGTGCGTTTCCGCTACCGCAACGCGGGGCACATCCTGGGTTCGGCGTTCGTCGAGGTGCGCGTGGGCGGCCCGCGGGCGCCGCAGGACGGCGTGAACCCGGGCGAGCTGACGATCGTGTTCGGTGGCGACCTCGGCCGCTACGGCGTGCCGCTGCACGTGGATCCCGACCCGCTGCCGCCGTGCGACGTGCTGGTCGTCGAGTCGACCTACGGCAACCGGAAGCACGATCACCTGCCGGTGCTGGAGCAGATCCGCGCCGAGTACAAGCGCACCGTGCACAAGCGCGGCGTCGTGCTGATCCCGGCCTTCGCCGTGGGCCGCACCCAGGCCATCGCGCTGATCCTGCGCGAACTGATGGAGGAAGGCGAGCTGGCCGAGGTGCCCATCCACATCGACAGTCCCATGGCGATCGACGCGACGGCGATCTACTCGCGGCACATGGGCGACGGCAACCTGGATCCGGGCCTGGGCGACGGGCGGTCGCTGTTCCCGCGGCAGGTGCACCTGCACCGCACGGTGCACGAGTCCAAGATGCTCACGTCGATGGACGGACCGCGCGTCATCATCGCCTCCAGCGGCATGATGACCGGCGGCCGCATCCTCCACCACCTGGTGCGGCACCTGCCGAACCCGCGGAACCTGGTGCTGCTGTCCGGCTACCAGGCGCTGGGCACCCGCGGCCGCCAGCTGCAGGACGGGGCGCGCCACCTGCGCATGCACGGCCAGGACGTGGCCGTGGGCGCGCGCGTGGGCACCATCGAGGGAATGTCGAGCCACGCCGACGCCGACGAGATCCTGCGCTGGGTGGGCACCTGCCGCCGGCCGCCGCGCCGCGTGTTCGTGGTGCACGGTGAAGGCGAGGGGCCGGTGGCGCTCAAGGCGCGCCTGGAGGCGGCATGGCCGGGTGTCGAAGTGGCGATCCCCGGGCACGGTGACGGATTCAGCCTGTCGTAGCGGGCCGGCCGGAAGGCGGGCAGGCCGGGCGCCGCAGGGAGCCCGGCCTGCCGTATCAGCGCCGGAGCGGCGCTACCTGTTGTTGATGTCGTTGTAGGCGTCGGTCAGCTCGAAGCGCGAGATGCCGCGGTGCTTCGAGGGGTCGCCCGAGTAGCCGAGGGCGGCCCAGTCCAGGCGGCTCTTGCCCTCGCCCCCGTGGCAGTCCTTGCACTTGAGCGCGGCTTCCTTCGGCGCCACCATGTGGTTGACCTTCCACCAGGATTCGGTCTCGGCGAAGCCGTACTCGCCGCTGTAGGTCAGGCCCACCGAGGCCATGCCCTCCTTGAAGGCGGCATCCCAGTCGCTCGTCTTCCAGAACCCGGTCGGGCCGAACAGCTTCGGCACGAGGATGATGTTCTGCTTCTTGTCGTAGGGCTGCTTGCCGCGCATGACCTTGAAGGGGAAGATCTTCGCGCGCGGGTCCAGGCGGCCGCCCTGCGGACGGTTCAGGTGCGTGATCCCGTCGGCGTTCATCTTGTCGCCGAGCAGGTACTGGGCCGTGACGCCGTCGTACCAGGCGTAGGTCGGCACCACGTTCTTCTCCCAGCGGAACGAGCCCTTCTTCTTGTCGAAGGTGGGCATGCCGAGCGAGTCGGGCGCCGACTGCAGGTCCTTGCCGGCGGTGGACCAGTCCCACCAGGTCTTCGTCGGGTTGGCGCGCGCGATCTGCGGGATGTGGCAGGCCTGGCAGGCCAGGCTCTTGCCGTGCCAGTTGAGGATGCGCTTGGAGTGGACGTTCTCGTCGTGGCACGAGGTGCATTCGAGGTGGCCGCGCGCGGAACCCGGCGAGACGAACGTCGCGCGTCCGGCGATGTCGTGGTTCGTCGTCGTGTGGCACTCCTGGCAGGAGAAGTCCTGGCCGTCGGCGCTCATGTGGACATCCAGCTCGCGCGACGGCTCGAGCAGGGCCTTTTCCATGTCGCCGTGCTTGACGTTGTTGCCGCCGCCGCCGTCGAAGTGGCAGGCGCCGCAGTTGGCGCGCGTGGGCATGCCGACGGTGCGCGCCAGGCTCGCGAGGTCCTGCGGCTCCCAGATCTTGCCCTCCCACTCGGTGGGCTTGTACACCGGGTGCCCGGCGCCCGTGGGGAACTTGCGGTACAGGCCGGTGCGATCGTGGCAGACGAGGCAATCGACGTTGCCGGGATTGCTGAAGTCGAAGTTGGCGTCGGTCCAGCCGTAGCCGGCGTGGCAGCTCGTGCAGCGGGGCCAGTTCGAGTTGACGGCCACGCAGTAGTTGTTCACCAGGTTCTTCTTGCCGATGGTCGCGTCACCCTTGCCGATCACCGACTGCGCCGAATCCCAGGTCCAGTGGCTCGTCTTCATGAAGGCGTGGGCCGCGTCGTCGTGGCAGTCCAGGCAGGCCGCGGTCACGGCGGGACCATCGGCGAACGGGCCGGTCAGGTCGGCATGGTCGGGCACGGACTTCATCGCCGCCAGCGCGGCGGCCGGGGCCAGCGCCAACATCAGCAGGGCGGCCAGGGTGCGCAGTCGGGAACACATGGGTGACTCCTTCCCTCGGGGAACGCGGACCGTCGGCTGCCTGCCGCCGCCGGACACCGCCCGGTATCAGGGAAACTATATGCAATGTTAAGAAGAAAACAAACTGTAACTGCTTACCCGGCAACAGGAAACGATACCGGCTCTCAGAATCGGAAACACGCGCAAGCAATCCCGGCTCAGGCTCCCGACAGGCGCTGCCGATCCAGCGGCAACGAAAGGAACCTGCCATGGCCCTGTGCACGCACCTGGAAGACTACGCGAACCAGTTCCGCCTGGCCGAAGGGGCCTATCGCGAGTGCGTCCGCCTGACCGACGCGGTCCTGGCCGAGGGACCCGGCGCCGGCCGCGCGAAGCTGCTGGGCGAGTCGCTGGCCGACTGGCGCGCCAAGGACGCCCGGCTGCGGGACCTGCTGCTCGAACTGGTGAAGGCCGGCCGCGTGCGCGTGCCGCGCCGCCTGCTCGCCGCCGGCGCCCATCGCCACGCGGGGGGCCAGCAGGGCACGATGATCTGCGCCACCTGCCGCCGGGCCCTGCCGCGGCTGCGCTACAGCGAGTGGCAGTTCGCCCACAACGGGACGGTCACGTTCCGCGGGCGCGAGCTGCCGGCCGGTCAGGCGGCGACCGTCTAGGAAGGCGATACGACGGCCCCCGCCGGGCCTCAGGCGCCGAAGAAGTTCGTCGTGTCGTCGTCGCCCGCATCCTCGCCGTAGGCCTGTGCCGACTGCCCGTCGATGACATAGGTGGCGTGCGTGCCGAAGGCGCGGCTGAACTCGACCTTGCGGTCGGGGTGACCGGGCGTGCGCAGCACGAGCTCGGCGAAGCGATGGTCCGCCACCGCCGTCAGGTCGAACGTGCAGACGGGGCAGGAGAAGGCGACGACGTCGCCGGGAGCGAGCCCTTCCTCGAGCGTGCGGTCGCAGATGTACTTGAAGTTGCCCGGCTGGGGGCTCAGCAGGAGCAGGCCCCGCCGGTCATGGTGTCGCGCCACCAGCAGGATCTTCACGCTGGGGTTCAGCACGGTCCCGCAGTGCGGGCACAGGTACGTGTTCTTCATCTTGACCTCGTCGGGCGCGGACCCGGTTCCCGTGCCGGTCCTCTTGAAGATTCACTCGGAAGATTCACCAGGAAGTTTCACTTGCCGGCGCGATCGCCGGTCCGCTCCTGCCTGTCACCGCTCCTGTCGTTCCTCTTTCCCCCGGAAAGAAGCGACCACCCCAGGTAGGCGCCCAGCGCGCACATCAGCCAGGGGTTGCCGGTGAGGCCTCAGCCGCCGCCGCGGCAGGCGGCCCAGCGGTGGAGCAGCCAGCCGCCGCCCGCGCCGAGCGCGAGGCCCGCCGCCCCGCGCAGACGCGAGGGATCCATGTCGGCCTTTCGGGGTTTCCGGTGGAGCGCCTGGGGACTTCGGGATTATCCTCCCTTACGACCGGGACGGCAATAGGCGGGAAGGCGGCGGGCGCGGTTGGCGCCGGTGGCGGCGGCCCAGGGCGGGGCACGCGCCGGCGCGCGCGGCCGGGCGGCCCTCCGGGAAGGGAGCGCAGCGTCATGATGCGGACTTGCGGAGCGTGGACGTCTGCGGCGCGACCGGCGCTGGTACCGCTCCTGGCGGCGCTGATGCTGGTCGCGTGCGGCGGCGCGGGCTGCGCCGCGACGGGAGCGGAGGCGCTGTCCCGGGCCCAGGCCCGGGCCGCTCGCGCGGACCGCGCCCTGGCGCCGGCGGTGGAGGACAGCCTGCTGCGAGCCGAGCAGGACCTGCCCACGGCCGCGCGTGTCGGGCTGTGGGCGCGACGCTTCCTGGCCGCCGATGGGATCCGCTACGTGTTCGGGCCGGCGGCGGACGGCTACGTGGCCGAGCGCGAGCTGGTGCGCGACCACCGGCAGGACTGCATCAGCCTGCTCTACCGCTGCGGCGAGCTGGCCCGCGCGCGCGACGGCGCCGACGCCATTGCGGTGGCGCTGCGGACGCGCTTCGCGGGCGCCGATCCCGAGTCGGTGGTCGATGCCGAGGGGCGCGTCGACTACGACCACCCGTCGCACCTGGACTACAGCCTGGACATGATCCGCAGCGGCCACTGGGGCGTCGACGTCACGGCAACGGTGGGGCCGGCGGTGGCGGATTCGGTGGGCACCGCGCGCTATGCGGCCGGCAGCTTCGCCTGGGTGCCGAAGCGGTCGCTGCGCGAGGAGGCGCTGCGCGAGGGCGACATCGCCTGGTTCGTGCTCGACCCGGCGGTGCCGGCGGCGCGCAGGCTCCGCGACGAGCACGGGCTGGTGATCGGCCACGTCGGGGTGGTCATCGTCGAGGAGGGGCAGCCATGGCTGGTCCATGCCGCGGTCAGCGGGCTGTCCGGCTGGTACGAGGGCGGCACGGTGGTGAAGGTGCCCCTGGGCGAGTACCTGGCGCGCGTGGAGCGGTTCGCCGGCGTGATGGTCACGCGCTTCTGAAGGTGGCGCGCCGGCGGTCGGCGCGCCACGTTCGTGGAGCCGCCGGGCCGGCGCGACGCGGTCAGCGCGCCGTCTGCACCAGCACCGCGTGGTCGGTCAGGACCGGCGAGTCGCGCCAGTCGTTGCGCATCTGCAGGTAGATCGTCTTCGTCCCGGCCCCGCTGCTCAGCGTGATGTCGAGCGTGTCCTGATGGGCCACCCAGGGGGCCGCCGACAGGTCGGGGCTCTCGCTCCAGCGGACCAGCGTCGCCTTGCCGGTGAGGATGCCCCTGACCTCGCGCGTCGTCGTGACGTGGTCTTCGGGCACCGCCAGGCGGAAGCTCGCCGTGGCCAGGGTGTCGGGCGTGACGGTGATGTGGGTGACGTGCGCGAAGCCGAAGTCGCCGGCGAACTCGCCCCAGATCTCCTGCGGCGTCACCTGCGCGCCGAGCAGCTCCTGCAGGTGCGTCGCGGCGCCGGGCACCCAGGGCGCGCCGGCCAGGCCCGTCTCGGAGGTGGCGAAACGCATCTGCTCGACGCCCGCGGCCGGCACCGCCAGCGCGACCGTCCGCGAGCCCGCCAGGGTGCCCCCGCCCTGCAGCCCGAAGTCGGGCGAGAAGTCGATCCGCGTGCGCACGCGCGTGGTCGCCGACGTGAACGCGCCGTCGGTGGCGATCACGCGCACGCCCACCGAGTCGCCCTGCGCCGCCGGGGGCGCCGCCAGCGCGATGACCGCCGTGTCGCCCGCCGCGGCGGCCGGGTACTCCGTCTCCGTGGCGTAACCGGGCCCCAGCGCCACGCGCAGCGTCGTGCCGCGCGAGACGATGACCTTCAGGGTCACGAAGCGCGAGGCCACGGTCGTGGCGCCGTCGTTCAGCAGCACCCGCGGGCCCAGGTCCGCGCGCGCGGGCGTGGCGTAGTCGACCAGCGAGGCGTTGCCGTCGGCATCCAGCGCCTGGATGCGGAACCAGTGGGCCTGGGTCGGCGTCGGCTCGTTCACCTGGAAGATGTTGCCGGCGGCGGTCGTGTGGTCGACCAGGGCCAGGCTGGTCCAGGGGCCGTCCTCGTCGTCGGCGCGGCCGAGCGCGTACTGCGTGATGCCCATGCCCTGGGGCTGGTTCCAGGCCAGCGTGATGTTGCCGGCGCCGACGACTGCCGTCAGCGCGAGCGGGTCGCCGCCCGCCGGCCCGGTCGGGTCGAACGGGTTGTCCCACACCGGGGGTTCGGGGGCGCGCTCGCAGCCGAGCGGCCCGACCGCCGCGACAAGCAGGATCGCGATCGCGGCCAGGCCCAGCCGCAGCGGCGCGGCGGTGCGGGCGAGGTGGCGCCGGGGCGGGCAGGCGGCCCGCGAATGACCGCCGGTCTGGCGGTCGGAATGACGGCAGGACATCGGGACGGCTCCCCGGTTCGGGTCAGAAACCCAGCCGAACGGCGGTGTGGAACGACGGCCCATTGGCGGCGGCGGCCGGCAGGGGGCCCGCGTCGGCGGTCACGGCCGGCAGCTCCCCGCCGCCGCCGGTGACCGAGCCGAACGACAGCCAGGAATCGAGCATGCTCACGGCGATGGCCCCGACGGCGACGACCAGGCCCATGTCGCGCAGGTCGGCGGCGTCGGCGGCATCGTTGTACTTCGCGTCGGCTGCCGCGCGCCGCAGGGCGATCTCGTCGGCGTTGACCGCCTCGCGGTAGGCGTCCATCGCCAGGAGGTACTCGTCCTGCGCGGTGGAGCGGGCCATCTCGCCGACCACGGCGGTGGCCAGGCCGCCCAGCTCGGCCGCGGTGTAGAGCCAGCCGCGACCGGACTTGCCGAGGTAGCGCGGCCCGAGCCCGGCCAGGACCACGTTGCTCAGGACCGCGGTGCGGCGGCTGTAGGGCACGCTGCGGATCGTGACGTGGCGCCACTCGTCGTCCAGGAGGAACCGGACGGTGGTGCGGAAGGGCTGGCAGCCCGGGATGTCGCAGGCGATCTCGTAGGTGCCCGGCGGCAGGGCCAGCGGCTCGGCCAGCGGCAGGAACCCGGCCACGGACCCGTTGACGCGCACGGCGACGCCGGCGGGTCCGGCCAGCTGCAGCGTGGCTGCGTCGGACCGGCCGGCCGGCAGGGACATGGCCAGGGCCACGACCAGGGCCAGGGCCGGCAGCGCCGTGGAGGCCGGCGGCAGGAGGTGCGTGGAGCAGCGGCGCGGACGGCGCATGCGTTCCCCCGGGGGACGGCGGACAGGGACCAGGTGCGGTGATCGCGGCGCATTATAGGACATGGCGCCCGCGGATGCCCAAGGATTAATGGCAACCCTCGGCCCGCCAGCAGGTTCCCGCCCGGCGCCGGGGTTGCCGGGACCGCGGACGTGCGGTCCCACAGGGGGTGGCCGGGACACGCGGCTCAGGCGCGGTGGTAGGGCAGTCCCCGCAGGATCGTCAGGCCGCGGTAGACCTGCTCCAGCAGCAGGACCCGGGCCATCTCATGCGTCAGGGTCAGGCTCGACAGACGCACGGTGCGGTCGGCGCGCGCCCGCGCCTCGTCGCCAAGGCCGTCGGCGCCGCCGACGAGGAACGCCAGGCTGCCGTGCGCGCCGAGCAGGCGGGCCAGGTCGGTCGAGGCGAGGTCCTCGCCGTGCTCGTCCAGGGCGATCACCGGGCGGGCCGGGTCGCGGGCGCCCAGCCGGCGCACCATGTCGGCGGCCTCGCGCCGCGGGTCGGCGTCCTTCAGCTCCACGACCTCGACCGGTGCCAGCGGCCGGATGCGCGCGACGTAGTCGTCCGCCAGTGCGGCCAGGCGGCGGTCGCGGCACTTGCCGATGACAATGATTCTCAACACGTCGTTGCCCCCTGCAATGGTGCGCCTGCCGCAGGTCGGCACCGGAATGCGGCGCCATGTGAAGCAGGCGCGTGTCCGCCGCGCGCCGGCCGCGTGCACCGAGCGCTTCTCATTCTCAATGTTCATCGCGCGGCGCGCCAGCGTGTTCGCATCCGACGAGAGCGTCGTCGTCGTCTTTGGTCGCTGCCCATTCACTTCTTGACACCCATCGGACCGACTTATCTAATTTGCCCCAGGGTTGTCGAGGCTTCGACAACCTCGTCCGTGACTGCCACCGGCGCCGGGCCCGGGTTGTCCGTACGGGGCGACTGCATCGTCCCCTCACCACGAAAAAACCGGGAAAAAGCCCATGAATCTGCCGCCTTTTCTCGGGATCGCCACGAGTGTCGAGCAGCAATTCGCGACGGTCCTGATCTTCGTGCTGGTGGGCTTCGCCTTCGCCGGCATCGCGCTCGGCGTGGCCAAGCTGCTGCGGCCCAGCAAGCCCAGCGCCGCCAAGATGACGACGTACGAGTGCGGCGAGGTCGCGCGCGGCTCGTCATGGATCCGCTTCAACGTCCGCTTCTACCTGGTCGCGCTGTTCTTCATCGTCTTCGACGTGGAGATGATCTTCCTGCTGCCGTGGGCCGTCGTGTTCCGGCAGTTGTTCCCCGTGCCCGGCCTGGGCGCGCTGGTGTTCTGGGAGATGATCATCTTCCTGGCGATCCTCGCCGTTGGCCTGGCCTACGTGTGGGCGAAGGGCGACCTCGACTGGGTCAAGAAGCTGGCCGAACGCTCGGGCCCGAACGCCCCCGGCGTCGTGGACGACGAGGAGGTCACCGCCCCGTGAGCACGCACCCGACGCCGCCGAACGGCTACGATGTCGGCCGCGAGCAGATGCTGGACTTCAAGGTCGAGCAGCAGCTGCTGGAGGTCGTCGAGACCGACGCCAAGAACTTCATCCTGACCACCGTCGACGAGGTGTTCAACTGGGCCCGGCTCTCGAGCATCTGGCCCGTCACCTTCGGCCTGGCGTGCTGCGCCATCGAGATGATGGCCACCTCGGCCACGCGCTACGACATCGACCGCTTCGGCGCCGGCGCCTTCCGCGCCACGCCGCGCCAGGCGGACCTGATGATCGTCTCGGGCACGGTCACGGCGAAGATGGCCACGCGCCTCAAGCTGATCTACGACCAGATGCCCGAGCCCAAGTGGGTCATCGCCATGGGCAGCTGCGCGATCGGCGGCGGGCCGTACTTCAAGTACGGCTACCACGTCGTCAAGGGCGTGGACTTCATGGTGCCGGTGGACGTCTACGTGCCCGGCTGCCCGCCGCGCCCGGAAGTGCTGATCGACGGCTTGATGCGCCTGCAGGACAAGATCCGCGGCCGCAAGGGGCGCTTCATCGCGCCCAAGTGGGTCACCGACTACGCCAAGCTGATCCCGTACCGGAAGTAGAGGTCCGCGCGTGGAACCGAACGCGATCTACGAGCTGCTGGCCGCGCACCTCGGCGACGGCGCGCTGGCGTTCAACGAGCACCCGCTGGAGCCGTGGGCGGACATCGCCCCCGGCCGCGTGGCCGACGCCTGTCGCTTCCTGCGCGACGAGCCGCGGCTGGACTTCGACCAGCTGATGTGCCTGAGCGGGCTGGACTGGGACGGCTACGACGCGGCCGGCAAGGGCAAGTCGGTGGCCATCCTCGGCTACAACGACGATGGGCAGCCGGAGAAGAGCGACCGCGTGGCGACCGGCGACCTGGGAGTGGCCTACCACCTGTACAGCCACGCGCTGCGTCACAGGTTCACGCTGCGGCTGCGCGTGCCGCGCGATGCGGCGACCGTGCCGACGGTGTCGGGCGTGTGGGCGACCGCGTCCTGGCACGAGCGCGAGGCGTGGGACCTGCTGGGCATCACGTTCGCCGGCCATCCCGACCTGCGGCGCATGCTGCTGCAGGACGACTGGGTCGGCCACCCGCTGCGCAAGGACTACGTGATGCCCGACCAGTGGAACGGGGTGCCCCTGCAGGGGCAGCCGTACTGCGCGAACCCGTTCCCCGCCGCGAGCGGCGGCCCGGACCAGCCCGCGGGCGACAAGCCCGCCGAGGGATGAGCATGGCGAACGACCCCAACGTGGCCAGGACCGGTTTCGCGAAGGGCGGCTGGCACGACCAGGACCACGTGCCCGGCATTAAGAGCGAGCTGCTCGAGCTCAACATGGGCCCGCAGCACCCGGCGACGCACGGCGTGCTGCGGCTGCTGCTGCAGACCGACGGCGAGATCGTCTACAAGGTCACGCCGGTGCTCGGGTACCTGCATCGCTGCGCCGAGAAGATCGCCGAGGGCGTGACCTACAAGCAGTGGGTGGTCTACACCGACCGCTTCGACTACCTGGCCCCGATGTGCTGCAACCATGCCTACGTGACGGCCGTGGAGCGGCTGATGGGGCAGGAGGTGCCCGCGCGCGCCGAGCACATCCGCATCGCGGTGTCCGAGCTGTCGCGCATCGCCAGCCACCTGATCGCCCTGGCCACGTTCGGCCTGGACATGGGCGCCTGGACGCCGCTGCTGTACTGCTTCCGCGAGCGCGAGGAAGTGCTCAACCTGCTCGAGCGCATCTCGGGCGGGCGGATGCTCTACAACTACATGATCCCCGGCGGCGTGCGCTACGACGTGCCCGCGGACAACTGGGTCGCGGACGTGCTGGACTTCGTCGACCTGATGGAGTTCCGCAAGCTGCCCGAGTACAACACGCTGCTCACCTACAACAAGATCTTCATCGAGCGCACGGCCGACGTCGGCGTCATCGACGCGAAGACGGCGCTGGACTACGGCTGCACGGGCCCGGTCCTGCGTGGCTCGGGCGTCGACTTCGACTGCCGTCGCGACGACCCGTACTCGCTCTACCACAAGTTCGAGTGGCAGGTGCAGGTGGGCCGTGGCGAGATGGGCACCGTGGGCGACTGCTGGGACCGCTACATCGTGCGCGCGCGGGAGATCGAGCAGTCGTGCCGCCTCATCCGGCAGGCGCTGCAGCAGCTGCCGGAGGGGCCGTACCAGGCCATCGCCCTGAAGGCGCTGGTCAAGGTGCCGGCCGGCGCCGCCTACACGCGCGTCGAGAGCGCGAAGGGCGAGCTGGGGCACTACCTGGTTTCCGACGGCGGGCAGACCGCCTTCCGCAACAAGGTGCGGTCGCCCTCCTTCTGCAACCTGCAGGTGGTCGAGAAGGTGGGCGTGGGGCAGATGGTCTCGGATCTCGTGGCCCTGGTGGGGTCGCTGGACATCGTCCTCGGGGAGATTGACCGCTGATGCAGCTCCTTTACGACTTCTTCACCGGGCAGATGGGACTGGACGCGACCGGCGCCCACGTCTCGGTGGCGTCGCTGATGGCCGTGCTGATGTTCACGGTCATGGCGCTCTGCGCGATCATCTTCACCTGGATGGAGCGCAAGGTCGCCGGCTTCATGCAGAGCCGCTACGGCCCGATGTACACCGGCCGCTTCCATGGCTGGGCGCAGGCCGTGGCCGACATGCTCAAGATCCTCGGCAAGGAGGACATCATCCCCGCCGAGGCCGACAAGGGCCTGTTCAAGTTCGCGCCGATCCTGGTGCTGCTGGGCTCGCTGCTGGCCTGGGCGGCGCTGCCGTGGGCGCCCGACTTCGTCGCGGCGGACCTGGACCTGGGCCTGTTCTACATCTTCGCCGCCAGCAGCCTGGTCGTGATCGGCATCCTCATGGCCGGCTGGGCCTCGAACAACAAGTGGGCGCTGTACGGCGCGGCGCGCGGCGCCGCGCAGATGGTGAGCTACGAGATCCCGCTGGCGCTGGCGGCCGTGCCGGTCGTGATGCGCGCCGGCTCGCTGAACCCGCAGGACATCGTGATCGCGCAGCAGGGCGGCATCTGGCACTGGAACATCAACCCCATCACCAACCCGTTCCTGTTCATCGCCTTCTTCCTGTACTTCATCGCCTCGATCGCCGAGACGAACCGCGGTCCGTTCGACATGCCCGAGACCGAGTCCGAGCTGGTGGCCGGCTACCACACCGAGTACACCGGCATGCGCTTCGCCTTCTTCTTCCTGGCGGAGTACGCGAACCTGTTCCTGGTCTCGATGATCGCCGTCATGCTGTTCCTGGGCGGCTGGTGGGCGCCGCTGCCGGGCATGGGCTGGATCCCGCCGGCGCTGAACTTCATCATCAAGGGCGTGCTGCTGGTCTTCCTGAACATGTGGGTGCGCTGGACGCTGCCGCGCGTGCGCGTCGACCAGCTCATGTACCTGTGCTGGAAGGTGATGATCCCCGCCTCGCTGCTCTGCGTGGTCGGCGCGGGCGTGTGGATGATGGCCTGGGGCCAGTTGAAGTAGGTGCGATTCCCGCGGCGCCGCGGCCCGGCCGCGCCGTCGTTCCGCCGCGAAAGGGCGTGTACAGAAGATGGTCCAGTACTTCGCGGACATCTACCAGGCGGTGAGCTCGGCCTTCCAGGGCATGGGCATCACCTTCAAGCACATCTACAAGAAGCCGGTGACGCTGCAGTACCCGGACGAGCGCCAGGTCATGCCCGAGCGCTTCCGCGGCTTCGTGCACAACGACACGCAGAAGTGCGACGCCTGCAACATCTGCGCGAAGCTCTGCCCGGTGGACTGCATCTACATCGAGACCGAGGGCAAGGGCAAGGACCGCTACATGACGCGGTACGCCATCGACTACAACAAGTGCATCTGGTGCTCGCTCTGCACCGAGAACTGCCACACCGGCTCGATCACCATGAGCCACGACTACGACCACTCGGTCTACGACCGCCGGACGCTGGTCTACGAGTTCATGGACCCGCGCGAGGCCAAGGTGCCCTGCCACCGGCAGACGCGCATCGACCAGGGCTGGTGGGTCGAGCCGAAGGAAGAGGGCGACAAAGGAGACGACGCGTGATCCGTGACCTGGTCTTCGTGGCGCTGGCGCTGCTGGCCGTGGTGCCGGCGATCTGGGTGGTGTCCAGCCGCAACATCGTGCACGCGGGCTTCGCGCTCCTGTTCACGCTGCTGGGGGTGGCCGGCCTCTACGCCTTCCTCGGCGCCGACTTCCTGGCCGTCACCCAGTTGATGGTATACGTGGGCGGCGTGCTGGTGCTGGTGCTGTTCACCGTGATGATGACGCACGTGCCGGCGGCGGGGAAGCGCCGCCACGGGCTGGACCGGCTGGTGCCGCCGGCCGTGTTCGCCGCCGCGGTGTTCGGCGTGCTCTACAAGGTCGTCACCGGCGTGGAGTGGAAGGCGGCGGCGGCCCCCGCCAAGGCCACGACCACCGAGATCGGCACGCACCTGATGACCACCTACATCTTCCCGTTCGAGTACGTGTCGATCGTGCTGCTGGCCGCGATGATCGGCGCCGCGATCCTCATCCGCGAACGCCGCCCGTCGGCCGACGACGAGGAGAACCGGGAGGCGCAGGCGTGAACATCGGGCTGCCCCATTTCCTGACCGTCAGCGCGGCGCTGTTCGCGCTGGGACTCTTCGCCGTCATGGCCCGGCGCAACACCGTCGCCATCCTGATGGGTGTCGAGCTGATGCTCAACGCGGCCAACGTGAACTTCGTGGCGTTCTCGCGCTACGTGCAGCACGGCATCGACGGCCAGATCCTGGCCGCCTTCGTCATCGTGCTGGCGGCCGCCGAGGCGGCCGTGGCCCTGGCCATCGTCCTGGCGCTGTACCGCAACTACGGCTCGGTGCATGCGGACACCGCGCAAAGCCTGAAGCGATAAGGGAGAACGACCGGCGATGAGCGATAAGGCCATCATCTCGGCGGCGATCTCGATCCTGCTGCTGCCGCTGCTGTCGTACACGCTCACCTTCTTCTTCGGCAGGAAGCTGCCGCGGAAGGGCGACTTCATCGGCGTCACGCTGATGGGGCTCGCGCTGGTGCAGGCGCTGCGCATCTTCATCGCCTTCTGGCAGGTGGGCGACCCGGCGCACCGCGTCCAGTGGGCCGTCACCTGGCTGGACCTGGGCGGCTTCCGGCTTGATGCGGGCATCCTGGTCGACGGCATGACGTCGGTCATGCTGATGGTCGTCTGCCTGGTCAGCTTCCTGGTCCACCTGTACTCGACCGGCTACATGCACGGGGACCGGCGCTACGAGCGCTTCTTCGCCTTCCTGGGCTTCTTCACGTTCTCGATGCTCGGCATCGTGCTGTCGAACAACCTGTTCTTCCTCTATGTGTTCTGGGAACTGGTCGGCCTGTCCAGCTACCTGCTGATCGGCTTCTTCTTCCACAAGCACTCGGCCGCCAACGCCAACAAGAAGGCGTTCCTGACCAACCGTGTCGGCGACTGGGGATTCTGGCTGGGCATCCTGGCCTTCTTCACGGCGACCGGCACCCTCAACTACCTGGAACTGTTCGCCCAGGTGCACGCCGGCGCCATCAAGGGCCCGCTGCTGGCCTGGGCGGGCGTCGGCCTGTTCATGGGCTGCGTGGGCAAGTCGGCGCAGATGCCGCTGCATATCTGGCTGCCGGACGCCATGGAGGGCCCGACACCGGTGTCGGCGCTGATCCACGCCGCGACGATGGTCGCGGCCGGCGTCTACATGGTGGCCCGCCTGGCGCCGCTGTTCGGGCCGGACGCGCTGCTGGTCATCCTCTACGTGGGCGCGGTGACGGCCTTCATCACGGCGACCATCGCCCTGGTCAAGACCGACATCAAGCGGGTGCTGGCCTTCTCGACGCTCAGCCAGCTCGGCTACATGGTGATGTCGCTGGGCGCCGGCGACTCGATCAACGCCATGTACCACCTGACCACGCACGCGATGTTCAAGGCGCTGCTCTTCCTGGGCGCCGGCTCGGTGATCCACGCCGTGCACTCGCAGGAGATGCCCGACATGGGCGGCCTGCGGAAGAAGATGCCGATCACCTTCTGGACCTTCCTGATCGCCACCCTGGCCATCAGCGGGGTGCCGCTGCTGTCGGGCTTCTACTCGAAGGACGGCATCCTGGGCTCGGTGCTGGCGTTCGGCATGCTGAAGGGGCACTACCTGCCGTTCATCCTGGGCATCACGGCGGCGATGCTGACGCCCTTCTACATGTTCCGCATCGTCTTCCTGACGTTCTTCGGCCAGCCGCGGGATCACCACAAGTTCGAGCACGCGCACGAGAGCGGCCGCGCCATGACCATCCCGCTGGTCGTGCTGGCGGTCATGTCGGTGATCGCGGCCGGAATCCCGGGTAACACGGCGGACAAGAGCTGGTTCCGGAAGTTCGCGGCGCCGTACGACGTGCCGGCCATCGCGGCCGAGTACCAGGCGAGGCACGCCGAGCCCGTCGTCGTGGCCCACCACGTCGCGGAGCCCGGGGCGGCGCCGGCAGGGGAGGCCCACGCGGCTCCCGAGACTCCCGAGACTCCCGAGACCCACGCGGCCTCCCATGAAGCCGGGCATGAAGCCGAGGCCGGGCACGTCCAGGCCATGGCGGCGGACGACGGGCACGGCCATTCCGAGCCGGCGCATTCCGAGCCGGCGCATTCCGAACCGATGCATGGCGCGCCGATTCATGGCGAGGCTGCGCACGCCGAGCCCGCCCACGGCGCGGCCGCCGCGCACGGCGCCGGCCACGGCGGCCACGACGAGCACGCCGCCCATGTCCACCACACGGCCCACATCCGCGCCATGATCATGTCGATCCTGGCGGCGACCATCGGCATCAGTGCCTCGTGGTGGACCTACCACCGCCGGCGCGTGAACCCGGGCGCGCTGCAGGCGCGCCTGCCCGGCGCCCACAAGGTGCTGCAGGGCCAGTACTTCTTCGACGAGCTGTACGCCGCGACGCTGTACCGCTTCACCCTGTGGTGGTCGGCCGTGTGCGCGGCCTTCGACCGCATCGTGATCGACGGCATCGTCAACGGCACGGGCTACCTGACGCGGATGGTTTCGTGGGTCTCCGGCCTCTGCGACCGCTACATCGTCGATGGCGCGGTCAACGGGGTGGCGGCGGTGCTGCAGGGCGCGGGCGAGGGCTTCCGCCGTGTCCAGACCGGCCGCGTGCAGACTTATCTGGTCTACGTCAGCGCCTCGGTGCTGGTGCTGATCGTGATCTACCGGGTCCTGTAGGGAACGACGAGAGAACACCCGAGAGGAGCGCCACGCAATGGGCGAGCACATTCTATCGTGGATGACCTTCTTCCCGGTCATCGGGGCGGCCGTGATCGC
>JAYRFB010000203.1:0-14747 GCA_041908585.1 Candidatus Krumholzibacteriia bacterium | reverse complement strand
GCGCCGTCGTCAGCACGGCCGGCCTTCGGCAGTCGAACCTGGCCGTGGCCGCCGACGGCTCCGGCGCCGCACTGCTGGCCTGGCTCGACGACCGCAATGTGGCGATCTCCGGCACCGACATCTACGCCCAGCGGCTGAACGGCGCGGGCACCGCGCGCTGGTTCAACAACGGGCGGCCCGTGTGCACCGCCGGTCTCGACCAGGTCGCTGTCTCGGTGGCGGCGGACCCCTACGGCGGGGCGTTCCTGGCCTGGACGGACGGGCGCATCGACGCCTGGACCGGCGACCAGGTCTACGTGCAGGCGCTGGCCGGCGACGGCCTGCCCCGCTGGGCGGCGGACGGGCAGCCGGCCGGCGCGGCCGACGGCAACCAGCTGGGCCCGGTGGCCGTCGCCACGGACGCCGCATCGCTGGCAGTGGTTTGGCAGGACGAGCGCACCGGCATCGCCGACGTGCGCGCCCAGCGGCTGGACACTGACGGCATCGCGCAGTGGGGTACGGCGAGCCTGCTGGTCAGCGGCGCGCCGTTCTCGCAGCTGGGCGTGGCCGCCGCCGCCGGGGCCGCGGGCGAGATCATGGCGGCCTGGGAGGACGAGCGGCTTGCCCTGGACATCTACGTCCAGCGCGTCGACCGTTCGGGCTGGCTCGGCGACCCGGCCCCGGACGTGGTCTCGGCCGTCGACCTGCCGGCCGACCAGGGCGGCGTGGCACGGCTGACCTGGGACGCGAGCTGGCTGGACGCCTGGGGCCAGCCCGGCGTCGAGGTCTACCACGTGCTCAGCCGGCGGCCCGGCGCCAAGGCGCAGGGGACGGGTCCGGAATCGCTGCGCGCCTGGCTGCTGGACGGCTGGAGCGAGGTGGCGCAGGTGCCGCCGCTGCAGCTGGTCTCCTACGCCGCCGACGTGCCCACCTACGGCGTCTGGACGTCACAGGATCAACCCTGGACCGAGTACCTGGTCGTCGCCGAGGCGCAGGGCTTCCTGCTGGCTTCCGGTGTCATCGCGGGCTATTCCGTGGACAACCTGGCGCCGGGCGCGCCGCTGAGCCTGGCGGCGGTTTCCGACCACTTCGACGTGCTGCTGCTGTGGACCCCCTCGGGGCAGGACGATGAGGACGTATCCCACTACAACCTCTACCGCAGCGGCGACCCCGGCTTCACGCCCGGGCCTTCGTCGCTGCTGAGCGAGGTGGCGGCGACCAACTACGCCGAGGTCCGCGTGCCGCAGGGCACCTGGTACTTCCGCGTGAGTGCCGTGGACATCCACGGCAACGAGGGGGCGCCCAGCAACGTGGCCTCGATGCTCAGCCTGGTGGCGGTCGACGATCACCCGGCGGCGACGGTCCCGGTTGTCGCCGGGATCGTGCCCAACCCCTTCAACCCGGCGACGGAGATCCTCTGCGAGCTGCCCGGTGACGGTCGCGCCCAGCTGGTCATCCACGACCTGGCCGGGCGCGTGGTGCGCCGGCTGCTGGACGCCGAGGTTGCCGCCGGGCCCCTCGTCGCGCGCTGGGACGGCTGCGACCAGGCCGGGCGCGCCCTGCCGAGCGGTGTCTACCTGGCGCGGCTGACGGCCGCCGGGCACGAGTCCGTGCGCAAGCTCGTGCTGGCGCGCTGAGGGAAGGCGGGGCGATGGCGCCGAGCTACGCGGATGTCCTCGCGGCGGCGGATCGCATCGCCCCGCACATCCACCGCACGCCGGTCGTGACCTGCTCGACGCTGGACGAACTGTGCGGCGCCCGCCTCTTCCTCAAGTGCGAGAATTTCCAGAAGGTGGGGGCCTTCAAGGCGCGCGGCGCCACGAACGCCGTGCTGTCGCTGGATGCGGCGGAGGCGGCGCGCGGCGTGGCCACCCATTCCTCGGGCAACCATGCCCAGGCGCTGGCGCTGGCCGCACGGCAGCGTGGCATCCCCGCCTGGATCGTGATGCCGACCTCGGCGCCCGCGGTCAAGCGCGCCGCCGTTGCCGGCTACGGCGCCGAGATCGTGCCCTGCGAGCCGACCCTGGCTGCCCGCGAGCAGGCGCTGCGCGAGGTTGTCGCGCGGACCGGCGCGGTCTTCGTGCCGCCGTATGACGACGAGCGCATCATCGCCGGGCAGGGCACGGCGGCGCTGGAACTGGCCGCCGAGGTGCCCGGCCTCGACTGGGTCCTGTGCCCGGTGGGCGGCGGCGGCCTGCTGGCGGGGACGGCGGTGGCGCTGGCCGGTTGCGCGCCCGCGACGCGCATCGTCGGTTGTGAGCCGAGCGGGGCCGACGATACGGCGCGCTCGCTGGCGGCGGGACGGCGCCTGCCGGCGGTGGACCCGCGGTCGGTCTGCGACGGCCTGCTGACCTCGGTGGGCGAACGCAACTTCCCGCTGATTGCCCGCCATGTCGCCGCGGTCTGGACGGTCACCGACCGGGCGGTGATCGCGGCCATGCGGCTGCTGTTCGAGCGCGCCAAGCTCGTGGTCGAGCCTTCCGGCGCCATCGGCGTGGCGGCGGCGCTGGCCGGGCGCGACGAGTTGGCGGGGGCCCGCGTGGGCATCATCCTGTCGGGCGGCAACGTCGACCTGGACCGGCTGCCGTGGCTGGCGCCGGTGCCGGGACTCCCGTAACGGCGGGGTCGGCCGCCGAGCCGGCCGTGGTGTTCAGTCCGCGATCCCCGCTTTACGCGGGCGCTCGCGGGCTGCATCATTGCCCGCTTCCACGGCCCGTTCGCCCGGGCCGCCGGCCAGGGAGGGCCCATGTCCCACGAGATGACCGTGCGCGTGCGCGGCTACCACTGCGACTACTACGGGCACGTGAACAACGCCCGCTACCTGGAACTGCTGGAGGAGGCCCGCTGGCGATGGGCCGAGTCGGTGATGGACCTGCCCGCCTGGCAGGCCGCCGGCTTCGGCTTCGTCGTGGCGGGCATCGACATCCGTTACCGGCGTCCGGCGCCGGCCGGCATGCTGCTGCTCGTGCGCAGCGACATCCTCCGGCTCGGCGCCAAGGTCGGCGTGTTCCGGCAGGAGGTCCTTGAGGCCGAGGGAGGGCGCCTGCTGGCCGAGGCCGACGTGACCTTCGCCGTCATCGACACCCGCACCGGTCGCGCGCTGCCCCTGGAGGGGCGTGCCGACGAGCCTTTCACCGCCTGGCGCCGCGAGCACGGGGAGCCGGCTGCCGGCTGAACGGGCGACGGACGCCGTCGCCTCTAGGAGCACGCGATGCAAACCGCACCTCTCGACCTGGCCGAAGTCACGCTCCGCCTGGGCCTGGCCGCCCTGCTGGGTGGGCTGGTCGGCCTGGAGCGCGACATCCACGGGCGGGCTGCCGGCCTGCGCACGCACCTGCTGGTGAGCCTGGGGTCGGCCGTGTTCATGGTGCTGTCGATCCTCGTCGCGCGCTCGGGCCAGGGCGGCACGTTCGTGTCGGACCCGGGGCGCATCGCGGCGCAGGTCATCGCGGGCATCGGCTTCCTGGGGGCCGGCGTGATCATCAAGGAGCGGGCGACGGTGCGCGGCCTGACGACTTCGGCCTGCCTGTGGATGGTGGCCGGCGTCGGCATGGCCGCGGGCGCGGGCTACCCGGCGATCGCCGCGGTGACCACGGGATTCGCGCTGGTCGGCCTGGTCGTGCTCAAGGCCTTCGAGCGCCTCTACCCGAAGGACTACTACCGCACGGTCGAGATCACCACGGCCCTCGGCACCAGCGCCTCGGATATCATCGCGCTGCTGAAGGCGCAGAACCTGACGATCCTTTCCTGCGGCATCAAGCGGGACTACGTGGCGCAGACCACCTGCATCACGCTGGGGCTGCGCCTGTTCCACCGCGGCGTGACCGACAAGCGCTCCCACGCGCTGCTGGACGTCCTGGAGAAGTCGGGGCTCGAGATCCGGCGCATCGAGTGGAGGCGGATGTGAGCGATGTCGCGAAGTCGCCGCTGCGCGAGCAGCTCCGGGCCGTAGGGCCGGGAATCCTCTTCGCCGGCGCGGCGATCGGCGTCTCGCACCTGGTGCAGTCGACGCGCGCCGGCGCGGACTACGGCTGGCTGCTGCTGTGGGCCGTCATCCTGGCCCTGGTGGCCAAGTACCCGTTCCTCGAGTTCGCCCACCGCTACACCGTCGCCGCCGGCGAGAGCCTGCTGGAGGGCTACGCCCGCCTGGGCCGCTGGGCGCTGGTGCTGTTCATGCTCGTGGTGGTGGGAAGCGCCTTCATCACGCTGGCCGCCGTCACGGTCGTCACGGCGGGGCTGGCCGGGGCATTGCTGGGGGTGACGGCGTCGCCGTTCGTGCTCAGCGCCGCGCTGCTCGGCTTCTGCCTTGCCCTGCTTCTGCTGGGCCAGTTCCGGCTGCTCGATGCCGGGATGAAGGCCATGGTGCTGGTGCTCGGGGCGCTGACGATCACCGGCGTGGTCGTCGCCGTCGTGCACGGCCCTGCCGGGGACCCCGCCTGGGTGCGGCCGCGCCTGTGGGACGTGGGGGGCGTGACGTTCCTGCTGGCCCTGATGGGCTGGATGCCGACGCCGCTGGACGTCGGCGCCTGGTCGTCGCTCTGGGTGCTCGAGAAGCACAAGGAGGAGGGCGTGCCGCGCACGCTGGCAGCCGCGCGCCTGGACTTCAACCTCGGCTACCTGGCCACGACCGTGACGGCCTTCACCTTCCTCGCCTTCGGCGCCCTGGTGATGTACGGGACCGGAGCGCGCTTCGCCGACAGCGGCGTGGCCTTCTCGCGCCAGCTGATCGACATGTACGCGGCGACGCTGGGCCAGTGGAGCCGCTGGCTGATCGCGACGGCGGCGTTCATCACCATGTTCTCGACGACGGTCACGGTGCTCGACGGCTATGCGCGGACGCTGGCGGGCGGACTCGGGCTGCTGTCCCGGGCAGGCCGGCCCTGGGGGCGCCGCCAGGCCGGCGGCCTGATGCTGATCCTGGCGGCGATGGCGCTGCTGATCATCGGCCGGCTGATGGGGACGATGAAGGCGCTGGTCGACTTCGTGACGGTCCTCGCGTTCCTGACGGCGCCGCTGGTCGCGGTGCTGAACTTCCGCGTCGTCAGGCTGCCGCACATCGCGCCGGAAATGCGGCCCGGGCGCGGGCTGGTCGCGCTGTCGGGGTTCGGCTTCCTGTTCCTCGTGGGATTCGGCCTGGCCTGGGCCTGGGTGCGCTGGCTGGCCTGAGCGGGCCGTTGCCGGGATGACGCAGCGCGGCGCCTCCATCGGGAGGCGCCGCGCGTTCGCGTTGCGGGCCGGGGCCGCGAGACGGTCGCCGGCTCAGCCGCGGCGGCCGTGCGCCAGCTGGTCGAAGGCCTCGCGCATGCCTTTCTGCAGCGCGGCGACGTCGGCGGCCGACCATCGCGCCGGGTCCTCGCGGATGAACGACGTCTTGTCCACCCGGTTGTCGAAGCGCCCGAGCGGCAGGTGGAAGCTGCGGCCTTCCCGCTCGACCTTGACCGCGTCGGCCCTGCCCGAGGTCTCCAGCAGCCAGGCCATGTCGTCGCAGCCGTAGTCGGCGTACATCACGGCCAGCGGCACGCCGTGGTGCAGGATGCTGCCGGGGTCGTTCGGGTCGGTCCGCGCCGCGTTCTTGCGGCGCGATTCCTCCGGCGTCACCCAGATGTAGAGGATGCTGGCCTTGGCCAGGATGGCCGGGCTCAACTGCGCGAGGCTGGCACGGTAGCCGTACGGGTGGGGGATCGGCATCGCCTGGCCGTCGGCGCAGCCACGCGCGAACTCGATGACCACCGTCTTGCCCTCGAGGGTGTCGGGCACCTCGCGCACCTTGTCGTCCAGGAGCTTGCGGGCCTCCTTCTCGATCGGGGCCGCGATCTCCCTGCGCAGCGCCTCCGGCAGCGTCGCCAGGGCGGGCTGGCCGCCGGCCCGCACGCGAGCCGCGTCGATCCGGTCGAACAGCCACAGCGAGGCCGAAGCGGGCGCCGGGCGGTTCCGGTTGACCAGGTCGTCGTAGTCCTCGTTGACCAGCTCGATCAGGGTCAGCCAGTCGATGGGGTTGCGGAACGGCAGGGCCGGCGAGACGAAGAACAGCCCCTGGTGGCCGCGGGCGGTCAGCTCGTCGCTGACGCGGCGCATGATGTGGACGTACGGGAAGTCGTCCAGCTGGACCGTCTGGCCGATGCCGAACTGCTCGTGGCACTGGGCGGGTGTCAGGCTGGCCAGGTAGCGACGCGCCTCGGACTTGCCGCTGGCGGGCAGGGCCAGCAGCAGGAGGGTGTCGATATGGCGGGGCTGATCGATGTGGCCGGGCTGATCGGTGTGGCCGGGCATGGCGTGACCTCGCGCTGGGGTTCGGTCGTGACGATGAACCCCCGGATGATCGCCACGGCCGCGGGCGGCGTCAAGGTGCCGCGGCGCGGTCCGGGGGCGCCGCCGGGACCGCTTCTTGCCGCGTCCGGCGACAGGCCGGGCCCGAAGCCGCAGGGCATTGCAGAATGCCCGCGGGAACGCCCGGAAACCCGTCGCCACGCGGAGGAATGCCATGTCGTCCCGTCGCCGCCCGTCGTCCATCCTGCCCCTGTTCGCGCTGGTGGCCGCGCTGGCGAGCCTGCCGGCGGCCCCGGCGGCTGCCGCCGACGAGCCCGTCCCGGGACTCGATCGCCGGCCGTCGGCTGCGGCACCGCTGCCGGCCGCGACGGGCTTCATCGCTCCTGCGTTGGCGGCCGACCACCTGGCGGACGCGTCGGCGCGCGCCAAGGGCGCGGCCAAGGCGCTCCCGGCGCGCTACGACTGCCGTGAGGCCGGCCTGGTCTCGCCGATCCGCAACCAGGGTGCCTGCGGCGCCTGCTATGCCTTCGGCGCGGCCGCCGACCTCGAGTCCCGGCTGCTCGCCGCCGGCTGGGGGCCGGTCGACATCTCGGAGAACGCCCTCAAGGAATGCCACTACCAGGACAGCAGCTGCGCGGGCGGCAACCAGTACCTGATCATGAACCACCTGACGCGCCAGGGCGCGGTGCTGGAATCGTGCGATCCCTACGTCGCGGCGGACGTGGGCTGCACGGCCGGGTGCGCCACCCAGTTCCAGGTGCTGGACTGGTCCGCCGTCAGCGGCGGCACGGTCCCCGCCACCGCCGTCCTGAAGCAGTACCTGCTGGACCACGGCCCCCTGCAGACGACGCTGTTCGCGGGCGACGCGACCACGCCGGCCTGGTCGTCCGCCTTCAACGGCTACAACGGCACGACCACGCTGCGCTACACGGGAGCGCAGGCGCCGAACCACTCGGTCGTGCTCGTCGGCTGGGACGACGCGCTGGTCCATGCGGGCGGCACCGGCGGCTGGATCTGCAAGAACAGCTGGGGCACGGGCTGGGGCGGTACCTGCGGCTACGGTTCGCAGGCGGGCTACTTCACCATCGCCTACGGCTCGGCCAGCGTCGGCATGTGGTCGTCGTTCATCGGCGAGCTGATGGCCGTCGACCCGGCCGCCGCCGTCCTGTCGCACGACGAGGGCGGCTACACCGCCGCGTTCGGTGGTGTCGGGCTGACGCTGTGGGGGCTGGCGCGCCACGACGCGGCGCAGTCCACGTACCTCCACCGCATCGAGTTCTGGACGACCGACGCGACCAGCGATGTCGATGTCTACGTGTACGACACGTTCAGCGGCGGCGTCCTGTCCGGCCTGCTTGCCTCCAGCCAGGACCACGCGTTCCCAGAGGCCGGCTACCACCACGTGGAACTGCTCACGCCGCTGCCGCTGGCCGCGGGTCAGGACATCTACGTCGCCGTCAGGACGACCAACGCCAGCTATGCCTATCCGCTGGCGGTTGACGTCGACGGTCCCGCCGCCAGCAACCGCAGCTGGTACAGCGTGTCCGGCTCCAGCTGGACCTCCCTGTACGCCTCGGGTGCCGACGTCACCATCCGCGTCCGCACCAGCACCGAGACGGTCCTGGCGATCGAGGACGGCGGGGAGGGCGACGGCGGGGACCTGCCCCCGGTCAATGCACCGGTGACGTTGCGCCTGGACGAGCCCTGGCCCAACCCGTTCAACCCGGCCACCAACCTGCGCTATGCCCTGCCGCGGGCCGGCGAGGTGACGGTCTCGATCCATGACCTGCAGGGACGCCTGGTGCGCGTGCTGGAGCGCGGTTCGCAGGGCGCCGGCGAGCACCAGGTCGCCTGGGACGGGCGGGACGAGCGCGGGCGCCCGGTGCCCTCCGGCCCGTACCTGGGCCGTGTCGCCTGGGGTGACCAGGTCCGCGCCGTCAAGCTGGCGTTGCTGAAGTAGGGGTTCGCCCGGCCGCGCGGCGCCGCTCGCCCGGGCGCTGCGCGGTCCCCCCGTCGGGGACGGCGCCTCAGCCGTGGACGCCCGCGGCCTCGCTGCCGGTGGCGACCACGTACTCCGCGTAGGAGCCCTCGTAGACCCGCGGCGGCTGCGCCGGCCGGCCCTCGCCGCCGGGACGCAGCTCGAGCACCCGGTTGCTCAGCCCGCGCAGGAACGTGCGGTCGTGGCTGACGAACAGCATCGTGCCCTCGAAGTCTCGCAGCGCGGCGACGAGCGTGTCCTTGGTCTGCAGGTCCAGGTGGTTGGTGGGCTCGTCCAGGACCAGGAAATTCGGGGGATCGAAGAGCATCAGCGCCAGGACCAGGCGCGATCGCTCGCCGCCCGACAGGATGCGCACGGGCTTGTCGACGTCGTCGCCCTGGAACTGGAAGGCGCCCAGCAGGTTGCGCAACGTGCCGACGTTGGCCAGCGGGAAGGCCTTCTCCGCCTGCTGGTAGACCGTCAACGTGCCGTCCAGCTGCTCGAGCGACTGCTGCGCGAAGTAGCCGAGCTTCAGCGAGGCACCCAGGCGCACGGTCCCGCCGTCGGGCTCCGCGGCGCCGGCCACCAGCTTCAGGAGCGTCGTCTTGCCGGCCCCGTTGCGCCCCATCACGCACCAGCGCTCGCCGCGCCGGATCATCAGGTCCAGCCCGTCGTAGATGACGCGTTCGCCGTAGCGCTTGGCGACACCCTTCAGCTCGACCACGTCCTCGCCCGAGCGCGGCGGCTGCCTGAACTCGAACTCGACGACGCGGCGCTGGCGCGGCGGGGTGACGAGTTCCAGCTTCTCCAGCTTCTTGACGCGGCTCTGCACCTGCGCCGCCTTGGCCGCGTGCGAGGCGAAGCGCTCGACGAAGCGGCGCTCCTTGGCCAGCATCGCCTGCTGGCGCTCGAACTGGGCCTGCTGGTTGGCGGCCTGGATCGCGCGCTGCCGCTCGTAGAACGCATAGTCGCCGGTATAGGAGATGAACTCGCCGCCGTCGATCTCGATGATCCGGCCGACGACGCGGTTCATGAAGTCGCGGTCGTGGCAGGTCATCAGCAGCGCGCCGGGGTAGCCCCGGAGGAAGCGCTCGAGCCAGAGGATCGACTCGATGTCCAGGTGGTTCGTGGGCTCGTCCATCAGCAGGACGTCCGGCCGGCCCAGCAGGACACGCGCCATGCCGACGCGCATCTTCCAGCCACCGGACAGCGCGCCGACATCGCCGTCGATCCGCTCGTCATCCAGGCCCAGGCCCTGCAGCACCTCGCGGGCGCGGGCCTCCAGGTCGTAGCCGCCGGCGTGGCTGTACTCGTCCTGCACGTGGGCGTAGCGCTCGAGCAGCTCCTCCATGCGGTCGGCCTGGTCCGGGTCGGCCAGCGCCAGCTGGATGTCGTGGAGCTCGTGGTGCAGGTCGCCCAGGCGCCCGCTGCCGGCGATGGCCTCGTCCAGCACCGTGCGCCCGGACATGTCGCCGATATCCTGGCGGAAGTAGCCGATGGACAGCTGCCGCGGGATCGAGACCGTGCCCTCGTCGGGGACTTCCTCGGCGACGAGCATCCGCAGCAGCGTCGTCTTGCCGGCGCCGTTGGGCCCGACCAGGCCGATCTTCTCGCCGGGGTTGACCTGCAGCGAGGCCTCGACGAACAGGATCTGGCTGCCGTAGCGCTTCGAGACGTTGGCCAGGGCGATCATGCGCGGCTCCGGGCGGCAGGTGGGCGGTGGCGACACGGCCGCCAATAGTGCACACGCGGGCCCGCCGGCGCCAGCCGGCGCCCGGCCCGGGTCCGATCCGGGCCGCGTTGACGATGGGCGCGGGACGGTGGTACGCTGGACGTCCGTCATCGCCCGCCGGGCGCCCGCCCGGGCCGGGCCCGGGTGCGCGCCGGGCCGTCCGTTCCTCCATCCCCGCCCTGGGAGAGCCGTCGTGGACGACGACGACCGGACACTCGACCTGCCGGCGCGGCCCCGCGGGGCGGCGGGCGACGCCACGCTTCCCGGTGCCGCCGCGGGCCCCGGCGACGGTACCGCTCCGGGGGGCGGCGACCCGGTGGCCGAGGGCCGCCTCATCGGGCACTACCTCCTGCGCCGCCGGATCGGCGAGGGCGGCATGGGCCTGGTCTGGGAGGCCGACCAGCAGGAGCCCATCCGCCGCCGCGTCGCGCTGAAGATGGTCAAGCGCGGCATGGACACCGCCGAGTTCATCGCCCGCTTCAGTTCCGAGCGCCAGGCCCTGGCGATGATGAACCACCCGGCGATCGCCCGCGTGCTGGATGCCGGCGCCACGGACGAGGGGCGTCCGTACTTCGTCATGGAGTACGTCGAGGGCGTGCCCCTGAACGTCTACTGCGACGAGGAGCGGCTGAGCCTGAGGCGCCGGCTCGAGCTGTTCATCCACATCTGCGAGGGCGTCCAGCACGCCCACCAGAAGGCGATCATCCATCGCGACCTCAAGCCCTCGAACGTGCTGGTGACCGAGGTGGACGGCCAGCCGCTGCCGAAGATCATCGATTTCGGCGTGGCCAAGGCGCTCGATCGTTCGCAGTTCGACGACACCCTGAGCACCGGCGCCGGGCAGCTCATCGGCACGCCGGAGTACATGAGCCCCGAGCAGACCGGCCTGACGGGAGAGGGCCTGGACACGCGCACGGATGTCTATGCGCTGGGCGTGCTGCTCTACGAGCTCCTGGTCGGGCAGCGACCGTTCCGCCGCGAGGACCTGGCCGCCCTCAACTTCCTCGAGGTGCTCCAGGTGATCCGCGAGGTGGAGCCGCCGCGGCCGAGTGCGCGCGCCACCACCATCGCGCGCCACTCGCCGGAGACGGCGACCGAGCTGGCGCGCAACCGGGGCCTGGAGCCGGCGCTCATGGCGCGCGGCCTGCGTGGCGATCTCGATTGGATCACCATGAAGGCGCTGGAGAAGGACCGCGAGCGGCGCTACGACTCGGCCAGCGCACTGGCCGAGGATGTCCGCCGCCACCTGGCCGACGAGCCGGTGAGCGCCGGGCCGCCCTCGCGCCGCTACCGTGTCCGCAAGTTCGTGCGGCGCCACCGCAGCGGCGTCGTGGCCGGGACCGTCGCCCTGGCCGCGATCCTGCTGGGCATCGCCGGCACGACCACCGGCATGATCCGCGCCGTCAGCGCCGAGCGCCGCGCCCGCCTGGAGGCCGAGACGGCGCGGCAGGTCTCCGGCTTCCTGGTCGGCCTGTTCGAGGTCGCCGATCCCGACCAGGCGCGCGGCAACACCATCACCGCGCGCGAGATCCTCGACGCCGGCAGCGAGCGCATCGGGCGCGAACTGGTCGCGCAGCCGCAGACCCAGGCCCGCCTGCTCGGCACGATGGGCACGGTCTACCGCAAGCTCGGCCTGTACGAGGAGGCGGAGCCGAAGCTGCAGCGCGCGCTGGAGCTGCGGCGGGCGTCGCCGGGCGCGCCGGTCGCCGAGCTTGCCGCGGCGCTGGGCGACCTGGCCGACCTCTACCTCGACCAGGCGCGCTACCAGGAGGCCGAGGCCGCCATCACCGAGGCCCTGCCGCTGCTCGACGACTCGGCCGGGGCCGGTCGCCTGCAGCTGGCCTCGCGACTGACCGACCTGGGCAGCGTCTACCGGCGGCAGGGCCGCTTCGACGAGGCGGACCCGCTGTACCGGCGTGCACTGGACCTGCGGCTGGCGGAACTGGGGGACCGCTCGACCGAGGTCGCCGCCAGCTACAACTCGCTGGCCATCCTCTCCTGGAACCGGGGGCGCTTCGACGAGGCCGAGCGACTGTACACGCAGGCCCTGGCCATCTGGGAGGCCGCCTACGGGCAGGACCACGCCGACGTCGCCAAGGGCCTCAACAACCTGGCGCTGCTCTACCACCACCAGAAACGGTACGACCGGGCCGAGGCGATGTACACGCGCGCCGTCGGCATCTACGAACGCATCCTCGGTGCCGAGCACCCGCGGCTGGCCACCGCCATCAACAACCTGGCGCTCGTCGTGCACGAGCAGGGTCGGCTGGACGAGGCGGAGCCGCTCTACCGCCGCGCGCTGGCCATCCGCGAGAAGGTGCTGGGCCCCGAGCACCCGGACGTGGCGCAGACGCTGAACAACATCGGCAACCTGCAGCGCGACCGGCGCCGCTTCGCGGAGGCGCGCGCGGACTACGACCGGGCGCTGGCGATCCGCACCGCCGCGCTCGGCAACGGCCACGCCGACGTGGCCTGGACCCTGCGCGACCTCGGCCGGCTCGAGCGCGAGCAGGGCGATGCCCGCGCCGCCGAAGCGTGCTTCCGGCGGGCGCTGGCCATCTTCGAGGCCAGCCTGGGGCACGACCATCCGGACCTGGCCGAGTTCCTGGACGACTACGTGTTGGCCGAGCGCGACCTCGGCCACGCGGCGCGCGCCGATTCGCTGCGCGCCTGGGCCGACCGCGTGCGTCCTGCCACCCGTTGATCTCGCAGTTTTTCACGAATCGGTTAACATGGAATGTGCTAGTCTGGATTGAGTCGCGCGGCGGCCGGGCCGCCCGCGGCAGCCATGGGGTCGCCCGCTAAGCACCAACGGACCATCGCGCCGCGCGCCTGGAGGCTGATATGTGCTTGTCATTGAAGAAGTTGACGTTGTTGCTGGCGGTCATGACCGCCGCCGTGGTCCTGGCTGCCGGCTGCGGCCGCCAGTCGCCCCTGGACGCAGGCCCGGGCCAGGCCGGGCCGCGCGACGCGGCCAAGGACGGCAGCGAGGCCCTCGGGCCGCCGTCCATCGCCATCGCCCAGGGCTCGGGCCTCTCGCACGGCGGCGCCTCGCTGGTCGGCGTCGAGTCGGCCCAGCTGACCGTCTCGGTCCCGGCCGGGGCGCAGGTCCGGCAGGTGCTCCTGTACTGGGCCGGCGGCTCCGTCGCGGTCGCCGGCGACGACGTGATCGCGCTGGACGGGGTCGAGGTCGAGGGCCAGCTCATCGGCGGTCCCACCTGGTTCTACACGCTGCAGGGTGCCAGCTACCACTTCTCGGCCTACCGGGCCGACGTGACCGGCCTGGGCCTGGTGGGACCGGGCGCCACCACGCTCACGATCTCGGGCTTCGATTTCGCCTCCGGCGCCGCCGACGAGAACAGCGGCGCCTCGCTGCTGGTCATCTGGGACGACGGCTCGGCGGCCGGCATCCAGGTCCGCGACGGCCTGGACATGGCCTACTTCGGCTTCACGGGCGTGCTCAACCACACCGTGCCCCAGGTCTTCCCGGTTCCGGCCGCGCAGGCCGACCGGCTGGTCCGCCTGGTGCTCATGGCCGCCAGCGTGGGCCAGGAGCGTCCGACGCGCGTCGTCGTGACCACCAGCGCCGGCGTGCAGTCCTTCGAGGACCCGATGGGCGGCCTCGACGGCGCGCAGTGGGAGTCCATCGAGCTGCCGGTGCTCGTCCCGGCGGGCGCCACGTCCGTCACCGTCGAGCTGGTCTCAAGCCCCGGCTACGAGCCGCGCGGCGCCTCCCTCGGCTGGGTGGCGGCGGCGCTGGCGGATCCCGCCGCGGGACAGGGCCCCCAGCCGTGGACGATCGCCGGCACGGCGTTCGTCGATGCCGACAGGGACGGCTACCAGGACGAGACCGAGGCGACGTTGCCCGGCGTGGCCGTCGACCTGGCCGTCGCCGTCGGCACGACCGGTGGCGTGACCCTCTCGACGCTGACCGGTCCGGACGGCAGCTACGCGTTCGCTGTCCCGGCGGGCACCTACCTGGTCCAGGTCGACCCCTCCGCGCATCCGGCCTCGTTCAATGCCGACCTGGCGGCGTACTTCCTGGCCACGGGCCCCCTCGAACGGACCGTGTCGGTGGGTCCGTCGTCGCCGGGCAACGATTTCGGCTTCGTGCCCGATGACGCGCGGCTGCTGTCGGCTCTCGACTCGGGGCAGCTCGTCCCCGAGGGGCTGACGCAGGCGATGTGGCGCCAGATCTTCCGCTGCGCGCTGCTGGCCGAGGCGCAGCAGGGCGACTACGAGGGAGTCGACGGCGCGCTCTGGCGCGGCGGCTACCTTGGAGACGACTGCGGCGTCGTCACCGAGCGCCTGTTCTACGACGGGGCCACGCTGCGCGGCCTGCTGTCCGACGTCACGGACCTGCTCCTGCCCGAGCCGTTCGTCTTCGCCGAGGGCCGCGAGCTGATCCAGGCCTACAAGCTGCTGTCGCTGCTGCCGCGCAACGACGAGGAGGCGCTGCTGCAGGAGACCCTGGTCACCGAGCTGAACTACGTCACCGGGCGCGCCCCGGCCGGCCAGTTGGACCTGGTCTACTCGCTCGCCGGCTGGGCCGAGTCGCTGCTCACCTGGGTCGAGGACGACAAGGCCGCGGCGGCGGAGAAGGACCGCGCCACGGACGTGCGCCGCGCGCTCACGGTCCTGGAGGCGATCAACACCGGCGGCGGCGGCGGGGTCGACGAGTAGCCTGCGCGACCGGCACGCCTGACACGGGGGATCCCGGGCTATCCGCAGCCCCGCAGGGGCGAGGGCTGCCCGGGATCCCGTTGTGCGAGGTCCGGCCGGGAAACGGCG
>JAYRFB010000202.1:0-1932 GCA_041908585.1 Candidatus Krumholzibacteriia bacterium | reverse complement strand
GCGCGTCGATCGCGCCGGGCACCTACCGGTTCGTGGCGGGGCTGGGTCCCGACGGGACGATGGACGGGGGAGAGGTCGACATCACGCTGGTGGAGCGTGACGGAGATGCAGGAGGCAGGCCATGAGATGGCGGCGTGGCGGCGCTCATCGGGGTCGCGGGCTCGGCGGACGCGCCGGTGGCGGAGCGCAACCGCGCCATCTGGGCGCTGGGACAGCTCGGCGCGGGTGAAGCTCTGCCGACCCTGACGGCGCTTGCCGGAAGCGACGGCTGCGAGCACGAGTCGGCCGTCTGCCGGCGCGAGGTCGCCAAGGCAATGGCGCTGTGCCAAGGCCGATTCAACGCTGGCGCGTTGATCTGGCGCCACGGCAGGCTGGCAAAGGCAGCTCGTCAACCGGCCTAGCTGTGCCCCTGCCGCGCGATCGCGTCGCGCACCGCCTGGGCGACGGCGACGGCGGCGCGGCCGGCGGCCGCCGGGACGGCGGGACGCGCGTCGCCGCGCACGCAGGCCACGAACGCGCGGATCTCCTCGAGCAGCGGGTCGCAGGCGTCGTGGCGGACCACACGCGGTTCGGGGGCCACCGGGAGCGAGCCGTCGGCGGCGCGCTGCACGAGGATGTTCTCGCGCGCGGCGCAGTCGGCGGCCACGTAGCCGCCCTCGCTGAACACCCGCACCTTGCGCATGTCCTTGAGCGAGACGCGGCTGGCCGTGAGGTTGGCCGTGGCGCCGCCGGCGAATTCCAGGCGGGCGTTGGCGATGTCCACGTGCGGGGTGAGCACGCTGGTGCCCGAGGCGCGCACCTCCAGGACGGGAGCGTCGACCAGCAGCAGGGCGATGTCGATGTCGTGGATCATGAGGTCCATGACCACGTCGACGTCCGTGGCGCGGGCCTTGAAGCCGCCCAGGCGGTGGGACTCGATGAAGCGGGGGCGCGGCGCGTGCTCGCGCAGGAAGGCCACGGCGGGGTTGAACCGCTCCAGGAAGCCGGGCTGGAGCACCAGCGAGCGGGCGGCGGCCAGGGCTTCCAGGCGCGCGGCCTGGTCGACGTCGCCGGTCACCGGCTTCTCCAGCAGGACATGGATGCCGCGCTCCAGCAGGGCGCCCGTCACCGCGAAGTGGGCCTCGTTGGGGACCACGACCGAGGCGGCGTCCAGGCGTCCGGCGATCCCGCCCACCTGGGCGCAGGCCTGGGGGGCGCCCGTCTCGGCCGCCACGGCCCGGGCGCGCTCGAGGTCCGTGTCGACGATGGCGACCAGCTCGACGCCCGGCAGGGCGGCGTATTTCTGGGCGTGGAAGCGGCCCAGGTAGCCGGCACCGCAGACGGCCGCGCGCAGGGGTGAGGACGGGGTTGCCATGCGGCGAGATTAGCGTCCCGGCGCCCCGGCGGCCACTGGAACCTGCGGCAATGATCAATTGTTTTCAGCGGGATGCGGCCAATCCTGTTCTCGCGCCGGAAACCCGTCCGGGTTATCCTCAGGGGCAGCGGAAAATCGGCCCGGCGGCATCGCCCGCCGACCGGGCCATTCTGGACGGAGTCGGGTGGGGAAGGCCACGGGGGGACATGGGAACGCCTGTGAGCGGGCTGGGCGCGCAGCTCGGTGACGAGAACTTCCGCGTGCTCGTCGAGACGATCGGCGACATCATCGTGATCGCTGACCTCGAGGGCCGGCTGGTCTATGCCAACCCGGCGACCACGGCCCTGCTGGGGTACGCGAACGACGAGTTGATGGGAATGGCCATCGGGCAGCTGCATCCGCCGCAGCTCAGGGCCGAGGCGATGCGGATCCTGGCAGAGATGTTCGCCGGCACCCGCACGACGTGCCCGCTGCCGCTGCAGCGCAAGGACGGCGCGCTGCTGCCGGTGGAGACGCGGATCTGGAAGGGTCGCTGGAACGGGGTGGAGGCGCTGTTCGGCTTCTGCAAGGACCTGACG
>JAYRFB010000201.1:0-67829 GCA_041908585.1 Candidatus Krumholzibacteriia bacterium | reverse complement strand
CGCCACCTCGTGCAGCTCGCCGAAGCGGCCGTGGCGGTAGGCGCCCAGGTTGATGAACCACAGCTTCGGTTCGCCTGCGGCCGGCGGCTCCGGGCGCAGCGCCACACGATGGCCATCCACCACCTCGAGCGGCAGCCAGGAGTCGATGTGCACGCCGCGCAGCGAGCCGAACCACTGGCCCATCAGCTGTTCGTAGGTCGACTCGATCGTCTCGCCCACGCAGAAGACGGTGTCGTGCAGTTCGGTGTTGGCGCCCGGGGCGGTGCCGCCGAGCATGACCGCGAACAGCCTCATGGCCGGCGCTCCCTCAGGCCGCGCGCCAGGGCGCGGCTCGTGTCGTAGGTGAAGCCGGACTCGGGCGCGAAGCGCCAGAATTCCTCCAGGCTGCGCGATCCCGACGACAGCTCGTACGAAAGCGCCGTGGCCAGGAGGTCCAGGCGGTCGGCGTCGCGCACCAGCTTCGCTTCGGGCGAGGCCTGCTCCTCGAACTCGGCCCAGAGGGCCTTCCAGCGGCCGGCGAAGCCCAGCCCGCCCAGCAGTTCGTCCAGCGCGGCGGCCTCGGCCGCCATCTTGGCCCCTGCCGGCAGCAGCCGCGAGGCGCCCAGCGACAGGTCGCCGGTCACGCTCTCGGCCAGGTCATGTGAGATCGCGATGGCAAGCGCGCGGGCGCGGTCGAACGTCCCGGGCTCGCTGTCGAGCAGCGCCAGCGTGATCAACGCCACGCCGTGGCTGTGGTCGGCCACGCTCTCGGGCGCGGGCACGCCGCGCTGGTGCCAGCCCGTGCGGGGCGTCGTCTTCAACCGGCCAGCCTGCAGGAGCATCTCCAGCAGGCGCGTGCGCGCAACATCCGTCATGAGGCAGGCCTTTCAAGCGTCGTTCAACCGCGGAACACCCACCAGGTGACCGCCACGCCCAGCACCACGGCTCCGCTCAACCCGATCAGCAGTCCCTGCCGGCGCGAAGCCACGTTCGGCCCGGCGGTCGCATACGTCAACCCCGCCAGCTTGTCGCGCGCCGGCGCCGGCGCCGTCAGGCTCGCCAGCACCAGCACCGCCGCGCAGATCGCGAACAGCAGCGCCGCGAAATGCAGGAAGTTCAGGCGCGCGTACGCCAGCAGCGGGCCGGACAGGGAGCCGGCGTTCAGCTCCAGCACCAGGCGCAGGGCGCCCAGGACGAAGCCGGCGCCGAGGGCGGCCATGGCGCCGCGCGCGTTGACCCGCGTCCAGAACAGGCCCAGCAGGAACACCGCGGCGATCGGCGGCGAGATGTACGCCTGCACGCTCTGCAGGTACTGGTAGAGCTGGCCGGAGATGCGCTCCATCAGCGGGATCCAGGCCAGCGCCAGCAGCACCAGCACGCCCGTCGACAGCTGCCCGAAGGCGACCAGCTGCCGCTCGGTGGCCGCCGGGCGCAGCTTGCGGTAGACATCGAACGTCATCAGCGTCGAGCACGAGTTGAACACCGACGACAGCGAGCTCATCAGCGCCGCCAGCAGCCCCGCCACCACCAGACCGCGCAGCCCTGCCGGCAGCAGCGCCGTGACCAGCGCCGGCAGCGCCTGGTCGGGGCGCTCCAGCGTGAGCCGCCCCTGCTGCACCAGGCCGTAGGCCGCCACGCCCGGCAGCACGAACAGCACCACCGGCAGCAGCTTGAGGAAGCCGGCGAAGATGGTGCCGCCGCGCGCGTGGTCCAGGTTGCGCGCCGCCAGCACGCGCTGCACGATGAACTGGTCGGTGCACCAGTACCAGACGCCCAGGATCGGCGCGCCCAGCAGGATGCCCGTCCAGGGGAAGTCCGGGTGCGAAGCCGGCTGCCACATGTCGAAGAAGCCCGGCCCGGCCGAGGCGCGCAGCTGCGACCAGCCTCCCAGGGCATCGACCGAGACGAACGTCAGCGCCAGCGACCCGCCCAGCAGCACGAACAGCTGCACCGTGTCGGTGATGAGCACGGCGCGCAGCCCGCCAAGCACGGTGTAGATACCTGTGGCCACGATCACGACCAGCGCGCCGACCCAGAAGTCCAGGCCCATCAGCGCGCCGAAGACGATGCCGCCGGCCGCGATCGTCACCGAGATCTTCGTCAGCACGTAGCCCACGACCGAGATCACTGCCAGGTACCAGCGCGCCGCCGGCGAGTAACGGCGCTCCAGGAACTCCGGCATCGTCGAGACGCCGCTGCGCAGGTAGAAGGGCACGAAGACCCAGCCCAGCAGCAGCAGGATCAGCGAGGCCAGCACCTCGAACTGCCCCACGGCGACACCGCTGGCGGCGCCGGTGCCCGCCAGCCCCACCAGGTGCTCGGAGCCGATGTTGGAGGCGAACAGCGAGGCGCCGACCACGAACCAGCCGGTGTCGCGGCCGGCCAGGAAATACTGTCCGGACGTCTCGCGCACGCGCTCGCGTCGCGTGTACAGCCAGGCGACGGCGAACACCAGCAGGAAGTAGGCGGCGACGACGAGCCAGTCGAGCCAGGCGAGGCGGTTCATGGTACCCTCTTCGCGAACGGGAGCGGTGGCGGTGGCGCACGGGCGCCATTGTGGACGAACGGGACCCGGCGCGTCAGCAAAAATGCCGCGCGATCGGCCGGCCCGGGTGCGGCCGGGCAGGAGGCGAAGCATGCGGAACCAGACCTGGATCTGCCTCGCGATCGGGCTGGCTGCGGGGCCGGCCGCCGGCGCGACGGTGCGCTTCGAGGTCACGGTGCCGGCGGGGACCCCGCCCGCCGCGACCGTTCACCTGGCCGGGGACTTCCAGGGCTGGCACCCGGGCGACCCCGCCTGGGCCCTGCAGCGCGCCGCGGACGGTGCCTGGACGTACCAGGCCGAGTTCGCCGACGGGCGTCCCCTCCAGTTCAAGTTCACGCTCGGCGGCTGGGAGCGCGTGGAGAAGGGTGCCGCCGGCGAGGAGCTGCAGAACCGCCTTCACGTGGCCGACCGCGACACGACGCTGCGCCTGGTCGTGGCCCGCTGGGCCGACGGCAGCGCGCCCCGCGCCACCGCGACCGGCGACATCAGGCCGCTCGCGGTGCCCGGCTTCCTGGGCGGCCGTCGCGTGTGGGTCTGGTTGCCGCCGGGCTACGATGCGGCGCCGGAAAGGCGTTACCCCGTGCTCTACGTGCTGGACGGGCAGAACGCCTTCGACGCCGCGCTCAGCTTCGCCGGCGAATGGGAGATCGACGAGTCGCTGGCACGCCTCGTCGAATCGGGCGAAGTGGAACCGCTGATCGTCGTCGCCGTGGCCAACGGCGGTGAACTGCGGACCGACGAGTACACACCCTGGCCGGGACCCGATCCGTCGGCGCCGGCAGGCGGTCGCAGCGCGGGCGGCCACGCCGCCGCGCACCTGGCCGCCATCGTCACCGACCTGATGCCGGCGGTAGCCGCGGCCTATCGCGTCGAACCCGGGCCGGGGCACACGGGCCTGTGCGGCTCGTCGTTCGGCGGGCTCATGGCGCTCTATGCGGCGTGGGCGCGCCCGGACGTGTTCGGGCGGCTGGCTTCGTTCTCGCCCAGCCTGGGCTGGGCCGGTGCGGGCCCGCTGGCGATGGTGGCCGCGCGTGAGCGTCCGCCGGTGCGCCTGTACGTGGACATGGGCACGCGCGAGCGCGGCAACCTGCGCGACGGTGACGGTAACGGTACCGATGATGCGATCGACGACCTGCGAGCGCTCCGCGAGGCGCTGTTGCGCCGCGGCTTCAGCGAGGGCTCGGACCTGCTGGTCGTCGAGGACGAGGGGGCTCGCCACCACGAGTCGTACTGGGCGCGGCGCTTTCCCGCCGCCGCGCGCTTTCTCTTTCCCGGGCCGGTCGTGCGGCGCTGAGCGCACGGCAGGCGCCGTGAACGGGACGGGCCCGGGACCGTGCGACCGATCCCGGGCCCGTGACGTCAGGCACCCCGGACGAGCTAGCGGAACATCGCCTTGAGCGAGCCCAGCGAGGTCGTTTCCTCGGCGGACTTGTCGGTCTCGTCGTAGTCGGCCAGGTCGGCACTGAACTCCTGGTCGGCGGCGCCGAAGTCGAAGGTCAGCCCGTCCTTCTCGATCTCGTCCTCGCTGTCGCCGGCCAGAGCGGCGCCGTCGGGGCAGCCCCCGTGGTTCCAGCGGTGGAGGTCCTTGATCATCCGCAGCGCCTGCCTGCGCTCGTTGTGGCGGGGCTCGCAGTGCCGGCCCCGGCTCTCGAGCGGGTTGGCCGCCAGCCAGGCGTCGGCCGCCGCGACGACAGTCTCGATCTCGCCGGCACCGGCGGCGCCGTTGGCCACGTTCAGCTTCGCCACCGCCAGCTGGTGCGCCAGTCGCCGCCCGACCAGGCCGCGATGGGGCTGGCGGAGCAGCCTCTCGAGCCGGCGCAGGTCGTAGCTGACGCCACCCAGTGCCAGTTCATGAACGGGCCACTCGGCGCGGTGGCGCAGCCACCAGCGCGAAGCGTGCCTGCAGGCGGGGGTCGGCGTGTCGTCGCCCGCGGGGCAGGCGAGAGTCACCAACACCTCATCCATCGTGAGCCCGTAGCTGTCGCCGCGCGTGTCGTAGACCTCGACCGCCACGCGCATCATGGCGGCCTGCGCCAGCGGCGCCTGCCAGGTGCCGCTGAACGGGTAGGCCATCGTCTCGACCGTGGGGATCTCCAGCCAGTCCTCCCAGTCGTAACGCTCCAGTTCGACGCCCGTCGAGTCGGTCAGCTCCATGCTGAACACGAGCACGACGGCGTTGGCGCCCGGGCGGAAGGTGATCGTCGCCTCCGCGTTCCAGGCATTGCAATCCGCCGTCGCGGTCAGCTGGTCCAGCATCGCGGCGCCCGCCACGGCGGGGCCCAACAGCATGGTTGCCAGGGCCAGAAGCAGATGCTTGTTCCTCATGGTGCCTTCTCCCGTCCGTCCCGGCCTTCCCTCGCGGCCGGAGCGCCCATTTGCGGACGAAAGGGAGCATTTTGCGGGCCACGCGGGCGGCGGTCCGGTGAGTCAACGTCAATTGCGCGTCAGCAACAGCGGCTGGTGCAGGCCGCCGCCGGAGGTGATTCGGTAGCCGACCGCATGGAGCAGCCCGCCGGCATCGCGGCCCAGCTGGCGGATCGCGCCGTGGAACGGCGTCAACTCGGCGCTGACCTCGCGCCCGGACACGCGCAGGATGGTGGCCAGGCCATCCGTGCCGGCGCCGGTCGTGCCGCCGCACGCGGCGTACCAGGCTCCGTCCGCGGCCGGCTGGAGGTCGTTGATCGAACCCAGGAACGCGACGTCGGGAATCTCCAGGTCCACCCAGCCGCCGCCCGGCTCGCGCAGGCGCAGGAACGGCTGCGCGCTTCCGGACCCGCCGTCGGCGAGGCCGCCCAGGAGCAACGTGCCGTCGTCGCGGGCGGCCACGCAACGCAACGTGCGACCGAGGATGCCCTCACCCAGCGGCACCCGCGACCAGGTGCCGGCCGCCGGATCCAGGGCCAGCACGAGAGGCGGCGTGTCCGAGCCCTCGTCGTAGCCGCAGGCCCAGGCGCGCTCGCCGGCCACGAATACGTCCGCGAAGCCGCCTGCGTGGGTCGCGCTCAGCGGCGTCGCCTCGACGGACCAGGTGCCGGGAGCACGGCTCAGCCACAAGGCGCCGCCGACCGCCTGTCCGCCGGCGATCATCAAGGCATCGTCGCCGTCGATGACGGCGATGCCGATGCCGGCCCTCGCGATGGAGGCCGCCAGCTCATTCCGCTCGTCGTGGACCAGGCACGGCTCGAGATCCTGCTGCAGTTGGCCGCCCACGACCACGCCCGTGGCGCCGGCGGCCAGGTCCACGAGAACGGCGTTGTCAGGCGGATCGGCCAGCCGGCGCTGGAGCCAGTGCCCGGAGGTATCTCGCGCCAGCAGGAGGTAATCGGTCCCCGCCTTGGCCAGGCCAGAGCCCAGGATGTAGCCGGCATTCCCGTCGAACGCGATCGCCTCGAGGCTGGTGCCCACGTTCAGGTAGGGCAGGTCCGCGGCCCGCCAGAGGTCGGCATCCGGCGGCATGGTCGGTCGCTCGTTGCGGCAGCCGGTCGCCCCCGGCAGGGCGATCGCGGCCAGCAGCAGCGCTGTCGATACGCAGCGCAGGGCCGGGTGCTCCCGGCGGGGGACGGTCAACGCCACGGCAGGGACTCCTCGAGATGCGGGGGAGGCGCGAAGGCATGGTTCATCTTACGGGTCGGGTCGATGTGAAGCAATGCGGCGCCAGCGGGCGTTATGATGTCAATATGATTGTCAAAGTTGGAGGTGGGGTTGAATGCTTGTCTTCTAATTGTCAATAGAATTGTCAAATGACCCAGGTGCCGCCGAGATTGTGTTCTGGCGCAATCGCCAACCGGACAGATAGTTCCTGTCTCATGTTCAATTTGACAATGATGTTGACATAGTGCGTGGCAAGCCGCAAGGTCGCGCCAGCCCCTCGCCCCGCCACCTCTGGCCACCGGAAGGACCGACGTGCCCCCCGATTCGCGTCATGCCCGCCCATCGTCGGTTCCTTCTGTCGATCCCCAGGCGGCGTTCGCCGCCGGCACCCTGATGGGAGCGGTCCGCCGCCTGTCGGGCCGGCTGGAAGCCGCGGCCCGGCAACTGCACTCCGATGACGGCCTGTCGGTTGGTGAGCGCGCCCTGTTGCTGCACCTGCGCCAGGGCGGGCACCAGGCGATCCCGGCCCTGGCCGCCCGCCACGGGGTCACGCGGCAGTACGTGCAGCAGACGCTGGCGCCGATGACCGCCCGGGGGCTGGTCGAGTGGCGCCGGAATCCGCGGCACCGCCGCTCGCGGCTGGCGGCATTGACGCCGGAGGGTGTGGACCTGGCCCGGCGGGTCCTGGCGCGGGAAGGCGCCCTGGTGGGCGCCTTGTCGCGCGCCGCGTCGCGCCGGCGGCTTGTCGAGGCGACCGAGGTGCTGGCGGCGCTGGAAGCGGAACTGTCGCGGGTCCTGTCCGCCAGCGCGGATGCCGGCCCGGGAGTCGCACCGGCGCAGGCCGCAGACCAGGCGCGCGCCTGAAGGTCAGCTTCGGGCCAGCGCCAGGCCGGCCAGCCGACCGGTGGTCCAGCAGGACTGGAAGTTGAAGCCGCCCGTCACGCCGTCGATGTCCAGCACTTCACCTGCCAGGTGAAGACCGGGGGACAGCCGGCTTTCCATCGTGCGGAAGTCGACCTCGCGAAGGTCGACGCCGCCGCAGGTGACGAACTCCTCCTTGTGCGTGCTCTGGCCGGTCGTGTCCAGGCGCGTGGCTCGCAGCAGGTCGGCCAGGCGGCGTCGCGCGTCGCGCCCGAGGTCGCCCCAGCGATCGCCCTCGGCGATGCCGGCCCGCGCGACCAGCGCCGCCCACAGCCGCCGCGGCAAGCCGCCTGGTCCTGCGGCCAGGATCTCCTGCCGGCCGTGGCCGCGCGCCCAATCCTGCAGCATCTCGCCGGCGCCATCGGCGGGCAGGCCGGGCAGCCAGTCGACGCGCAGCTGCGTCCTGTAGCCGCAGTCGTGCAGCGACCGCGCCGCCCAGGCCGAGAGCACCAGCACGGCGGGCCCGCTCAGCCCGCGGTGCGTGACCAGCACCGGGCCGCGCCTCTGCACGGCGGCACGGCCCTCGCCCACGGCCACCGCCGCGTCGGGCACCGCGACCCCGGCCAGCGAGGTCAGCCAGGTCGCATCGCAGTCCAGGCTGAACAGCGATGGCACCGGCGGCACGATCGCATGGCCCAGGGCCGCGGCCAGCGCGTGGCCGTCGGCTACGTCGCCGTCGCCGCGCGAGGTGCGCCCGCCGGTCGCCAGCAGGACGCGCGCGGCGGCGAGCTCGTCCCCGCCTTCCAGCTCGACCGTGTAGCCGCCGCCCTGCCGCGGGAGCAGCGCCCGCACTCCCTGCCGCAGGCGAAGCTCGACTCCTGCCCCGCGCGCGGCCTCCAGCAGTGCGCCCGCCACCGTCCGCGCGTCGTCGGTCACCGGGAACATGCGCCCGTCGGGCTCCGTCTTCAGCGCCACGCCGCGTGCGGCGAACCAGGCGACCGTCTCGGCCGGACCGAACCGCGTCAGGGGGCCCCGCAGCTCGCGTCCGCCGCGAGGGTAGCGCGTGGCCAGCTCCCTGGCGTCGAAACAGGCGTGCGTCACGTTGCAGCGCCCGCCGCCCGAGACCAGGACCTTGGCCAGCGCGCGCGCGGACCGGTCGCAGACGATGACCGGCACGTGCGGCGCCTGTTCGCGCGCGGTGATGGCGCCGAACAGGCCCGCGGGCCCGGCGCCGATGACGACGATCATCCCGTCCTCCCGTGTGGCCGGCCCCGATGGCCCGGCGCTACCTTGCCAAGGATGCCCCAATCGCCGCGGCCGGGCCAGCGGCGAATCCTTCCCCTCCCGCGAGGTGCGCGCCATGCAGTCCTGTCGCCGTCGTCACTCCTTCATCGCCCGTTCCGGTGCCGGCGACCTTTTCCGGCGGCTCGCCTGCGCGGTGCTCGCCGCCGTCGCGACCGGCGGCACGGTGGCGAGGGCCGGCGAGCTCGACGCGCGCCTGGCGCCGCTGGCGCCGTATGTCGACCGGACGTTTACCGCCAGCATGGGCCCGGCCGGCAACGAGGGCGCGGCGGTGGACATCCAGAAGTGGGAGACCGTGCTCGGCGGCAAGGCGGTGCGCATCACCCACTCGATCAACGGCGGCGACTACGGCGGCGAATCGCTTGTCACCTGGGATGCCTCGACCGGCTCCATCCGCTATTGGTACGTGACCACCGCCGGCTTCCATACCGTCGGCACCATGACGGCGGCGGGCGATTCGCTGGTCACGCTCGAGGATGTCGTGGGCGATGCCGGCGGGATCACGAAGGTGGAAGGCGTCTGGCGCCGCACCGCCGAAGGCCTGACGGTGAGCAGCCGCATGCAGGCCGCCGGGCAGTGGCAGCCGAAGCGCGAGACGGCCTACCGCGAGACGCCCGGGGCGGAGCCGCGCTTCCGCTGAACGTCGGGCCCCGGCACCTGCGCCTCAGGCCAGGCCCAGGCCCCGGATCGCGGCGATGATGGCGCCGTGCGCCGGCCCGCTCGAGGCGACGACGCCCCGGTTGTGCTCCAGCTTGGCGCCCAGCGAGAAATCGAGAGGGCGGCCGGCGATGTCCGTCACCGCGCCCCCCGCCTCGGTCACGATCAGGGCGCCGGGCCCGTGGTCCCAGATGTTCTCGGCGTAGTCCGCGCGGTTGGGCATGCGCAGGTAGGCGTCGGCCTCGCCGCGCGCCACGACGCCGTATTTCGCCTGGCTGTCCAGGCGCGCCGGGGCCGTCGCCGCGCCCAGCAGGGCCACCACGCGCGCCGCGTTGCCGTGCGAGGAGTGGGCGGCCTCCACCGACTCGCAGAACCGCAGGCGCGAAGGGTCGTCCGTCGCGCGCGTGCGCAGGCGGTGCGCCGGTCCGTCGCCCCTCAGCGGAAGCTGCCAGGCGCCGCCGCCGGCCACGGCCGCGAACAGGGAGCCGGCGCCGGCCGGCCCTTCCGCCGATTCGCCCAGGCTCGGGCAGCCCATCGCCGACACGGCCAGCTCGCCGTCCACGATCAGGGCCAGCGCGACGGCGTACTGACCGCCGCGCAGGAAGCCCTTCGTGCCGTCGACCGGGTCCAGCGTCCAGAAGCGCGGGGTCGCGCGATCCAGCGCGCCGCGATCGATCCAGGCGCAGACGTCGGCGGCCGAGGCGCCGGGCCGCCGGGCCGCCACGAGCGATGTCACGCGCGCCAGCAGCGTCTCGTTGCCGGGCGCGAGCAGCCCGGCGGAACCCTCCTCGCCCATCACCGGGTCGCCGGGAAACGCCTCTGCCAGCGAGCGGCAGACCAGCGCCTGGGCCCCGAAGTCGGCCACCGTCACGGGGCTGCGGTCGGGCTTGGCCAGCTCGCCGCGATCGACGCCGGCGCCCACCTCGTGGCACAGCGACGCGGCCTCGCGAACCGCGGCCAGGGCCACGTCCAGTTCCGCGGCCAGCCGGTGGCCGGCCCAGGGCCTGGTGGGTGTCGGGTCGGTCATCGAAGCCTCCGTCGGGGTTGCTGCGCGTTTGCAGCACCTTAGCTTGCGCCCGTCGCGTCGGCAACCGCGCCCGCGGCGGTCAGAAATAGCTGGATCAAACCGCGGCAGTGGCCTAAGTATTGGGACCGAGCCAATCCGGAACGGCAACCAGCCGAATCGCGCGGTCGAAACCGCGTGGGAGGGATGAACATGAGGAAATCCTGTGCCTGGGCCTGCGCAGCCATGCTGGCCTCGACGCTGCTGCTCGCCGCCGGTCCGGCCTCGGCCGATGACCTCAGCGAGCGCTGGGGCGTCGGCTTCCAGCTCGGCATGCAGAAGCTGGTCGGCGGCGATCACGACTATTCGAACGTCGACCAGGACGGGACGCTGTGGATCCGCAACGGGTTGACGCCGGAGTGGTCGCTCGAGGCGGGCCTGAAGTACGGCTGGATCCGCCCCGGCGCGGACCGCGGCGAGGACGCCGGCCTCACGTTCAAGAGCGTGCATGCCTTCTACACGACGACGCTGCACGGGATGATCGGCGTGCGGCGCCACTTCGCGCCCGAGTCGAGGTTCGTGCCGTACGCCGGGCTCTACGCGGGCTACCTCGACACGCGCGTGCGCGACGAGAACGGCGTCGACGGCGTCGGCCTCATGCCCGACGGCGAGGTGCTGCACGGCTACGATGCGAGCGGCCGCAGCCACATCCTGCACGGCCAGAACCTGACCGGCACGCTCAGCGCCGGCGTGGAGTGGTTCGTCGGCGAGAACTCCAGCCTCGACCTGGGCGCGCGCTACACGCAGATCATCGACAACGACCTCGACAACGTCGGCACGGGCAACCTCTGGGGCCCTGCCGAGGTCGATGCCAACAACGGCATCCTCGAGGCCTACGCCGGCTTCGCCTGGTACTGGGGCGGCAGCAAGGACAGCGATGGCGACGGCATCCTCGACGACGTCGACGTCTGCCCCGAGGCGGCCGAGGACATGGACGGCTGGCAGGACACCGACGGCTGCCCGGACCTGGACAACGACAGCGACGGCGTGCCCGACGCCGTGGACGGCTGCCCCAACGATCCGGAGGACCGCGACGGCTTCCGCGACGAGGACGGCTGCCCGGATCCGGACAACGACGGCGACGGCGTCCTCGACGTCAACGACAAGTGCCCGGACCAGGCGGAGGACCCGGACGGGTTCCAGGACCAGGACGGCTGCCCGGAGGCCGACAACGACGGCGACGGCGTGAACGATGCCGCCGACCTGTGCCCGGACACGCCGGCCGGCGTCAAGGTGGGCGCCGACGGCTGCCCGCAGGCCGCGGAGATCAAGGCCGCGATGGTGCTCAAGGGCGTGCGGTTCAAGACCGGCTCGGCGCAGCTCGACCCGTCGTCGGTGACGGTGCTCGAGGAGGTGGCCGCGTCGCTGAAGGCCTGGCCGATGGTGAAGGTCGAGGTGCAGGGCCACACGGACAACGTGGGCGCGGCCGAGGCCAACCGGAACCTGTCGGCGCAGCGCGCCGAGTCCGTGCGCGAGTACCTGATCGGCGCCGGCGTGGAGCCGGAGCGGATGACCGCCGTCGGCTACGGGGAGGACCTGCCGGTGGCCGACAACACCACCGACGCGGGTCGCCAGGCGAACCGCCGCGTGGAGCTGGTCCGCACCGATCGCTGAGGCCAGGCACGCGGGACGAGCACGAGGGGCCCCGGACGCCAGTCGCCCGGGGCCCTGTTGCGAGGCGGCGCGCGCCTGCAGCGGCATCGTCGCCGGGAAGGCCCGGGGGAGTGGGAATGTTGGCCATCCTGCGCGATCTGTGGGAGGGACGCCTGTCGCTGGCCGAGACGCTCGGTACCTGGGGCCTGCTGCGCGGGCTCATGCTCAACGCGGGGTGCTCGGCATTGGCGCTGTCGATCTGGCTGACCACGGACGGGGCTGCCGCCTCGGCGATCGCCCTGGTCATCCATTTCCTGCCGGTGCCCTACAACGTGCTCATCGCCGTGGCCGGCTGGCGCGCCGCGTCGCAGCCGGGCCTCTCGCCGCGCGCGCGCGCGCTGGCTCGAGCGGCAGCGCTGGCGATGGCGGCGCTCTTCATGCTGGTGTGAACCAGCCCAGCGCCAGCCGCGCTCGGGCTTCCGGGTCCAGCTCCGCGAACGCCTGCCGCCGCCGCGCCGGCTCCAGCGGCAGCGCCTGCAGCAGCAGGTCGGCCAGCCGCCCCGTCGGGACATCCTCCGGCAGCTCGACAGCGATGCCGTCGGATGCCTGCTGCAGCGCCGTGAACAGCGCCGCGCGCAGCCCCGCCGCATCCGGCGCCGGCCCGTCCGGTTCCGGCTCGGCGAGCAGCTGCGCTTCCGCCCGGCGGTAGAGCCGGTCGCTGGGCACTTCCGCCAGCCTCACGCGGGCCAACGCGAGCAGGAGCACCAGCCAGCGGCCGTCCTCGAGTTCCTCGGTGCGCAGGATCTCCACCAGCGTGCCCAGCTCCGGCAGCGGTGGCGACCCGCCCGCGCCGGGATCGCGCGCCTGCGACGGGTCGGTGGGCGCCATGACGAAGCGCCCGCTGCTGTCCATCAGGTCGCGCATCATCTGGCGATAACGCGTCTCGAACACGTGGAGCGGCGTCACCGAGCCCGGGAAGACGAAGTAGTCGTCCAGCGGGAACACGGGGACCGACGGAATGGGAGTTGGCGAGTCCACGAGATGTCTCCGGTCCCGGAAGTGGCGTGAGCGGGTGTGGCGCCGGACAACCACATGTCTACCGCCGAAGCGACGTCACCGCCGCTGCCGCCTGAAGAACGGAGGGGCCGCCTGGTGCAAGGCGGCCCCTCCTCCAAAGCGTCCGGATGTGCCAGGGTCTAGCGGAACAGGCCCTTGATGCCGCCCCAGGTTGCGGACTCGGTGGAGACGATGCCCTCCTGCTCGAGCTTGACGTTGTCCACGTACATCGTCGAGCTGCCGCCCACGACGGCGCCCGTGTTGGCCATGAACTGGATCGTCAGGAAGTCGGTGCCCGGAGGCGCCATGAACGAGCCGGTGAACGTCTGCCAGCCGGCGGGCGTGTAGTTGCCCAGCAGGCCCGACCCGCCGACGATGCCCACGCCCGACTGCTCGGCGAAGATCTGCACGAAGAAAACGCCGCCCAGCCCGGCCTGGCCCAGCTTGAGGTCGAACGTCCAGGTGACCAGCCCGCCGATGGCGGTGCCCGGCACGGTGGTCTGCTTCAGCGTCAGGCCGACGGCCTGGCCGAAGTTGGCCATGTACGCGCAGTGGCTGCCGGGGGCGCTCGGGCCGTTGTCGGACACCACCGAGATCGTGGCGCTGGCATTGCCGCCCAGCGACTGCCAGGCGGTCAGGTCGCCGGTCTCGAAGCCCGGGTTGTCCAGGGCGTTGGCGAACGCGGTGCCGGCCACAGCAAGGGCCAGCAGCGCGACGATCGTCGTGAGCTTTCTCTTCATCTCGGGTCCTCCAGGTGCAGTCCCTTCCCCGGCCGCGACGCGCATCGCCGCGGCCTACTTCACCAGCACCAGCTTGCCGGCGGACTCGTGCCCGCCCGCGCGCAGCCGGTAGTGGTAGACGCCGGCGGCCGCGTTGCGTCCACCCTCGTCACGGCCGTCCCAGCGCACCGCATTGCGCCCCTCGCGGCCGATCCCCTCGAAGGCCGCGACGCGCCGGCCCGCCATGTCGAACACGGTGATCTCGTACGGCGCCGCGCCGGGCAGCTCGAAGCGCAGCTCGGTGCCGGCGTTGAACGGGTTGGGCACGTTGCCCAGCACGCGGGCGGTGACCGGCCTGACCACCGGGTCGTCCGTGCCGCTGGCGATGCCGCCCGACCAGTAGATGTCGTCGATCGCGAACTCGCAGGCGGTACCCTGTTCCTCGAGGATCACGAACTCGTAGCTGAGCATGCGCAGGTCGATCGCGGTGCCGCGCAGGTCGCTGACCGGGATCGAGGCCTGGCCCCACTGCCCGTTGCGCACCAGGCCGTACTTCGTCTGGCCCGCCGGGAAGCTCACGTAGTACTGGTTCCCCCACGAATCGATGACGCCGATCTTGAAGGTCACGTTGGCCGGGATGCGGATGCGGAAGTTGAGGTGCCCGTCGCCGAAGCCGAACAGGTTGACCGGCTGGATCGACATGATGCCGGCGCCGAACCAGCCGCGGCTGTTGGTGCGCCAGGCCAGCACGTCGCTGCCCTCGTACGGCGCAGTGGTGCCGTCGACCAGCGTGCTCTCCCAGACGTAGATGTGCGAGTCGACCTCGGGGACCAGGGAGCTGTTGACCGGCGTCGTCTCCGTGTAGAGGCCGAAGGTGCCGCCCCGGGCCGTCGGCGGGCCCAGGTGAACCTCGCCCTGCCCGTTCCAGCGGTAGGCGCGGACGTAGTCGACGTACATCGTGGCGGGGAAGGGCATCGTGACCGGCAGGCCGCTGCCCGGGTTGCCCAGCTGCCAGCAGTCGGTGAAGGCGCCGCCGATCGCCAGGTTCGCGATCAGGAAGAACGGGTTGCGCAGCTCGTCGGACTCCTCGTCGATCGTGAACGGCTCGGCGAAGAGGTCGTACTCGACGCCGTTATCGACGATCGTCTGGCGCAGCGAGTCCTCGTCCCAGTACAGGCGGTAGGTGAGGAAACGTCCGGACAGCGGGTTCGCGTAGTTGTAGTAGGGGCGATAATAGACGTCCTCGGGATCCCAGGCCAGGCTCGCGGCGCCCGACGGGTTGCCCGGATTGATCGCGGCCTCCGAGTAGAAGATGGTGTTGGCGCCCATCATCTGGTTGACCGTCGAGTTGTTCAGCCCATTGCCGCCGTTGTGCGTGTCGTGCAGGTCGCGGTAGACCTTCTTCATGCCCATCTCGAGCATGTCGATCTCGCCGTTGCGCGGCCAGGCGTAGTTCGCGGTGCCCAGCAGCCAGAACGCGGGCCACCCGCCGAGGTCCAGGTTCGGCACGCGCACGCGCGCCTCGATCATGCCGTACTTCAGCGAGACGAACGACTTGCTCTCCACGCGTCCCGACGTGTAGCTGAGCGGGTTACCCCACTGGTCGACGATGCCGGCGCCGCTTTCCTGCTTCGCGGTGATGCGCAGCGCCTTGTTGCCCGGCTCGCCCGGCACGTCGGCGATGTCGACGTTCTCGGGGCGGTAGTACTCCAGCTCGCCGTTGCCCCAGCCCCAGTAGCCGTTGCCGGTCACCTTCAGCCAGTTGTCGAGGTTGTTGAACTCGTCGGCCCAGATCAGCTCGCCGACCTGCGCCGTCGCGGGCATCGCGATCGTCAGCAGCAGCACTGACGCGAGCAGGCTCATGAGAACGGAGGTGAACCGGGCGTGGGCGTGGGCGAGGGGCTGGCGCATGGCGATGACTCCCTGTTCGCGGCGGGGACCGGGCGCCCGGCAGCGTGCGGGGCGGGCGCGCGCAGGCACGGGCGCCTGCGCACCGATTATCCACTTTGTACGGATAGCGAGCAAAGCTTTTTTTTGAAAGGGCGAGAATTTTTCGAGATAGAGATTAAATTTATCCCTGATAACCGGTTAGCGCATCTGTACCAGCACCGCGATGGTCCGCCCGGGCTGGGGCAGGCCCAATTGGTCCAGGCAGACCGTGTCACCCAGGTTCGCCAGGGTCGCCGAGACCTCCAGATGCCGGCCCATTGTCCGCGAGATCCCCAGATCGCACCGCAGCGAGGGGGCCAGACGGCTGTCCAGGCCGGTTGCCGGGTCGATCGCGAACTGTTCACCGGTCCAGGTGGCATCCAGGCGGGTCGTCCACCCGCCGGGAAGTCGGCCGCGCAGGCCGAGCCCGCCGGCGGCCTCGGGCAGGTTCTCCGGCTGGCGTTCGGTGCCCTCGGCCTGATCCGCCAGCTCGACCGACTGCAGCGTCAGGTGGGTGCTCGCCGAGAGCCGGCCCCAGTCCTGGGTCGCCATCAACTCCAGCCCGGTCGCGTCGAGGCGGTCGCGGTTGATCCGCTGAAAGCGGCCGTCGGGCGCCGGCAGGCGCACCCGGACCACGGCATCGCGGAGGTGGTTGTGGAAGAGTACCGCCTGCACCTCGCCGCGACCGACCCGTGCGGTGATGCCTGCCTCCCAGGCCACCAGGCGCTCGGGCGCCAGGTCGGGGTTGGGGGCGAAGCGGTTTAGCGCGCCGGAGTAGAGCTCGCGCAGCGAAGGGAAGCGGCTGCGGCGGCTGACGCCCGCGTGCAGCAGCGTGGTGCCGTCGTTCAGGCCGCCTGACAGGCCCAGACGGCCGCCCCAGGAGTCCAGGCGGCCCAGCGGCTCCTTGCCGCCGGCCTCGGGCGTCTCGGCCCCGTCCCAGGCCGCGCCGGCCGACAGCTTCAGGAAGCGCGGCGTGGCGCCCGGGTCCAGCACGCGCACGATGGTCTCCCCGCCCAGGCTCCACAGGCGCTGGCGGTAGCGCGAGTCGCCGCCCGGCAGCGACTCGTCGTGGCGGATCGACACCAGCGTGAAGGCACCGCGCAGGTCGGCGCGCCGGCCCAGCGTCTGGTCGCCCAACAGGCGCATGGTCAGCGTGCGGTCGCGCCCGTCCTCGAAGGCGATGACGCTGTCGTACGCCGCGTCGGCAAAGGCGTCGATGTCGGTGCGGCCGGCGTCCAGCCCGAAGCTGGCTTCGAGGTCGCCGTAGCCACCCAGGGGCGAGGCACGCTCGCCCGTGCCGGCGGACACCACGGCGACGCCGCGTTCCACCCGAGGGTACCGCCAGAAGCGCGCATCCTCGTCGGGCACGCCCAGTTCGGCGGCGATGCCGCGGTGCCCCTGCGAGCCGAAGCCGGAGAACGAGACCCAGTCGCCGCCGGCACCCTCGCGCCGCGCGGAGAGGAATGCGTCCACGGCGTGGCTGTCCGTGTTCAGGCGCAGCCCGTCGGGCGCGCCGGCCCGCTCCTCCAGGCCCCGGGCGAGGGCCTGGCCGGGCGTGTCGCGCCAGCCGAGGCCGGCCCGTACCACGGCACTGCCGCCGCCCACTTCCAGGGTCTCGGCCACACGCGCCGTGAAGGCGGCGCCACCGCTCGAGTCCAGGCCCAGCTTGGCGTCGCGCGCCCGGACCGTCGCCGCGCCGCCGCTGCTGCCGATCTTCACCTCGACCACGCCGCCCAGCACGTTCGGCCCGTGCAGCATCGACGACAGGCCGCGCGTGAAGGTCATCTCCTGCGGCGCCGACGAAGGGATCACCGAGGCATCGGCGCGCGCGTCCCAGGCCAGCGTCAGCGGCACGCCGTCGACCAGCACCGCCACCTGCCGTGAGTCCGAGCCGCGCGTGGAGATCTCCGCCTCGCCGCGGGAGTTCGTGCGCACGTGCAGGTGCGGCAGCTCGCGCAGCACCTCTTCCAGCGTGGGGGCCGCCGACAGCGCCAGCGAATCGGGCGTCACCGCCACGGCGCCGACACCCGCGGGCGTGGCCTCGGGGCGCACGCCGACGACGACCAGTTCCTCGACGGTGTAGACCGGGCGATCGGGGGCGGGGACGGGCACGTCTGTTGCGGCCGGTACGGGGAGCGCGGCCAGCAAGGCCGCGCCCGTGATCATCGCGCTCAGCTTCAAGGGGTTCCTCCGCGGCGCCCGGCCGCTGGTGTCATTCCCATTCGATGGTGCCCGGCGGCTTGCTGGTCAGGTCGTACGCCACGGCGCTGATTTCGTTGCGCGACATGATCTGCGCGCGCACCTCTTCCAGCAACCTGCGGGGCAGGCGCGCCGCGGTCGCCGTCATGGCGCGCTCGCTGAGGATCGGGCGCAGGATGCACAGCTCGCGCCCGCGCCCGTCCACCTCCAGCGGCACCAGCACCGTGGGGCACTGCCAGACCTGGTCGTAGAGGCCGTGGCGCCTGAGCGCGTCCATCATCACCGCGTCGCAGTCGCGCAGCAGGTCCAGCCGCTCGCGCGTCATCTGCGCGGCCAGGGGGCGGCACTCGCGCGGCAGGGCGTCGCCCAGCAGCAGCAGCGCCCGGTTCAGGCCGCCCACGGTCTTGAAGATGGTGCCCGAGGCCTCGGCCAGCGCGTCCCAGTCGAACTCGCCGCCGGCCGCGGCGCCCGGCGCGTGCAGCAGCACCGGATGCTCGTAGGTGCGCAGGTCGGCCTTCACGCCCACCGAGCGGATGGGCAGAGGCATCGCCTCGAACCCGTAGCGCGCGGCCTTGTCGGCCACGGCGGGCGCGATCGTCGCCAGCGCAGCAGCATCGGCCGCCGCGCCGTCGCTGCACAGCAGCCGCACGCCCAGCCCGGGCCCCGGGAACGGGTGCCGCCAGATCATGTCGTGGGGGATGCCCAGCTTTTCCCCAAGCTCCCGCACCTCGACCTTGTAGAGGTCGGCCAGCGGCTCGACCACCTTGCCCGCCCTGATCATCTCCTCGATCACCGGCACGCGGTTGTGATGCGTCTTGATCGTGTCGGCCCGCTTGGTGCCGCCGGTCTCGATCGTGTCGGGATAGATGGTGCCCTGGCCCAGCAGGTGGCCGGTGATGCCCAGCCTGCGCGCCTCGGCCTCGAACACGGTGATGAACGTGTCGCCGATCGCCCGCCGCTTCGCCTCGGGCTCGATCCTGCCGTCGAGGGCCGCCAGGAACGTATCGGTTGCGTCGATGAAGTGCAGGTGGTCGCCGAGTCCCATCGCGCGGAACATCTCCACGACCTGGCGCGATTCATCCTTGCGCATCAGCCCGTTGTCCACGTGCAGCAGCTCCAGACGCTCCGGACCGAGCGCCTCGACGAACAGCCGCGCCGCCACCGTCGAGTCCACGCCGCCGGACGCCAGCAGGAACACCGAGCGGTCACCCACCTGTGCGCGGATCCGCTCGACCTGCTCCTCGACGTAGCGCTCCATTGTCCAGGTCGGGCGGCAGCCGCAGATCTCCAGCACGAAGTTGGCGATCATCTCGTCGCCGTGCACCGTGTCGTCGACCTCGGGATGGTACTGGAAGCCGTAGCGCCGGCGCGCGTCGTCGGCGATGGCCGCGAAGCGGTGCGGCTCCGCATTGGCGCCCAGCTTCGACCAGCCCAGCTCGCGGAAGCCGTCCCCCACCGCCGTGACTGAGTCGAAGTGGCTCATCCACACCGTCTCGACCGGGCCCAGCCCCTTGAACAGCGCGTGCCCGCCGGTCAGGTGCAGCTCGGCGCGGCCCCACTCCTGCTTCCCGTGGATGACCGTGCCGCCGTAGTGCTTGGCGATCTCCTGGTGCCCGAAGCAGAACCCGAGGATGGGCACGTCCAGGTCCAGGATCGCCTTGTTCCAGTCCGAGTCCTCGCCGAACGAGGCCAGCGACGGGCTGCCGCTGAGGATGACGCCCTTGCAGCCGGCGAACGCCTCGACCGGGTCCTCCGGCTGGCGGATCTCGGCCAGCACCTTTGCGGCTCGGCGGACCTTCGTGGCGATGAGATGGGCGTACTGGCCGCCGAAGTCGATGACGGCGATCACGTCGTGCTTCATGGTTCCGTCCCGTGGTCGGAAAGGCGGGCAGGGGGCAGGCCGGGCCGCCGCGGGGGCGCCGGCCGGTAAGGGCCATATTTAGCAGAAGGCGGGCCTTTGCACAACCGGAAGGCGGAGTCGGTCGGTCGCAGCGGTCGTGACGTGCCGGAATCGGGCTTGCTCATCGGAGCCGACGAGGGCATCCTGCGCTACCTGATGCGGCTCGTGGCGCCGGCCTGACGTGTCGCGCCGCGGGAGCCGTCGCCCCCTCGATCCAGGATGGAGTACCTTGAAGGCCAAGCCCCTGCTCCCGGTTGTGCTCCTGGCCATCGCCGTGGCCGTCGCTCCGGCCTGTCGTCGGCAGGTTGCGGTCCCGGATCCCGTGCCTCCGCACGAGACGTTCCGGATCGCGTCGCGGGCTCTGGCGGAGGACCGCGTCGTGAACGTCCACGTGCCGGCCGCCTACGCGGCACACCCCGATTCGGCGTTCGCCGTCCTCTACATGCCGGACGGAGGCATCGGCGAGGACTTCCCGCACATCGTCAATACGCTGACGGCGCTCACGGAGGCCGGGGATGTCGTGCCTCTGATCGTGGTCGGCATCGAGAACACTCAGCGGCGGCGCGACATGACCGGCCCCACCGAGGTGGAGTCGGACCGGAAGATCGCGCCGGTGGTCGGCGGCTCGGCCGCGTTCCGCGCCTTCATCCGCGACGAGCTGATGCCGGAGATCGAGGCCCGCTATCGTTGCAACGGCCGCACCGGCATCGTCGGCGAGTCCGCGGCCGGGCTCTTCATCATGGAAACGTTCTGCCTCGAGCCCGCGCTGTTCGATACCTACATCGCGTTGAGCCCGAGCCTGTGGTGGAACGACCACGCGCTGGTGCGCGGGGCCGGCGATTCCGTGCGCCGAACCGCTTCGCTGGGGCTGACGCTGTACCTGGCCGCGGCGAACGAGACCGATGTGAGTCCGCACGTCGAGGCGTTCGCGGCCGTCCTGGCGCAGGCGGCGCCGGCCGACCTGGCCTGGATCTACGTGCCGCGGCCCGACCTGCGGCACGACACGATCTATCGCGCTGAATCGGCGGCAGCGTTCAGGGCGGTGTTCGCGCCGAGCTAAACGTGCGCCAATCGTTGTGCCGGTGCACGCAGCCCGGCTTGCGGATCGTATGCTGCGCCTTTAGTGTCAGCACTACGATGCATCCGCCTGCAGGCATCATCCCTCCCGAGCCGGCACGCGGGCCCAGAGGTCCGTTGCCGGGCGGGACCGCCCGCTGGTTCCAACAACTCCACTGGCAGATCCTCGCGGCGATGGCCCTGGGCATCGTTGCCGGACAGCTCGGCGGCCCGGCCCTCGTCGCCAAGGTCGGCTGGCTGGGCACGCTCTTCGTCAAGCTCCTGAAGATGATGATCGTGCCGCTCGTGCTCACCTCGATCATCTCGGGCGTCGCCGCGCTCGGCGGCAGCCGGGCCCTCGGGCGGATGTTCGGCAAGACGCTGGGCTACTACCTCCTGACCAGCGCCCTGGCGGCGATGGCGGGTCTGATCCTGGTCAACCTGCTCCGGCCGGGCGTGGGGGCGCAGCTGGGCGGAGCTGCAACCGGTGCGCTCCCGGAGCTCGAGAGCCCGGGGTCGCCGATCGACCTGCTGCTGGACATCGTTCCCGAGAACATCGTCGCCGCGGCGGCCGAGCCGAACATGCTCGCCTTGATCTTCTTCTGCATCCTGGTCGGGATGACGATCGCCCAGCTGCCCTCGACCAGCCGCGGCCTCATGCGGGATTTCATCGACGCCGCGTTCGCCACGATGATGAAGCTGACCGGCGGCGTGATCCGCTTCGCCCCCGTCGGGGTCTTCGGACTGATAGCGCGCGCGGTGGGGGAGTCGGGGCTGGAGATCTTCCGCCCGCTCGGCCTTTACATGCTGACGATCGCCCTGGGCCTGACGGTACACCTGTTCATCACGCTGCCGCTCCTGCTGCTGCTCCTGGGGCGCATCAGGCCTTGGATCCACTTCCGGAACATGACCGAGCCGCTGGCCATGGCCTTCTCGACCAGCTCTTCGCTCGCCACGCTCCCGGTCACGATCGGTGCGGTGGAAGGGAAGGTCGGCGTCTCGAACCGCACCTCTTCCTTCGTTCTGCCGATGGGGGCGACGGTCAACATGGACGGCACAGCGCTTTACGAGTGCGCGGGCGTCCTCTTCATCGCGCAGGTCCTGGGCGCGGACCTGGGCTTCGCGCAGCAGACGGTCGTCGTCTTCACCGCCCTGCTGGCCTCGATCGGGGCCGCGGCCGTGCCGTCGGCGGGGCTGGTGGTCATCTTCCTGGTGCTTGAGTCGGTCAACCTGCGCGGCCCCCAGGTCGAGGCGATCGTGGGGGCGATGCTGGCCATCGACCGGCCGCTCGACATGTACCGGACGGCGGTCAACGTGTTCAGCGATTCGTGTGGTGCGGCGATCATCGCCCGCTCCGAGGGGGAGGCCGGTGTCGATGCGCCGGTAACGCGCGGTTGATCTCCGCTCGCGGCGCGGATATGCTCGCGCAGTCCCCACGGGCGGCCCGCCAGGGTCGCCCGCGCGCTTGAACTCGGTCGATCGTTCGAAGTCCCGGCGCCGGCAAGGAGACCGCCCGATGGCCCCCACGAACCCCGCGCCGCCCGCCGACGCGAACGTCCTGCCGCTGCGCCGGATCGGCCTCTACGCCGCCACCTGCGTGACCGTCGGCAACATCATCGGCTCGGGCATCTTCCGCAGCCCGCACACCGTCGGCCAGTACCTCGACTCGCTGCCGCTGGTGATCGGCGCCTGGATCCTGGGCGGCGCGCTGTCGCTGTGCGGCTCACTGGCCCTGGCCGAGCTGGCGGTCGCGCGCCCGCGCACCGGCGGGCTCTACGTCTTCATCCGCGACGGCTTCGGCGACGCGCTGGGCTTCGCCTTCGGCTGGGCCAACCTGTGGGTGATCAAGCCGACCTTGATCGCCTCGGTCGTCAGCGTGTTCGCGCTGTACTTCTGCCAGGCGATCGGGCTGCCCGAGGCGGCGCGGCTGCCGGCCGGGATCGCCGCGATCCTGCTGCTGACGTTCGTCAACTGGCTGGGTGTGCGCGAGGGCGTGCGGACGCAGACGCTGTTCACCACGCTGAAGGTGGCCGGCATCGCCGCGCTCTGCTTCTGCGCGTTCGCGCTGCCGCACGCCGGCCCGGATGCCGGCGGCGCCGCCGCCGGCGCGGCGACCGCCGAGGCCGCGGCGGCCGCGCCCCCGCCGCTGTACCTCGCGCTGGTGCTGGCGATGATCCCGATCCTGTTCGCCTACGACGGCTGGACCGACGTCACCTATGTGGCCGGCGAGGTCAAGAACCCCGGACGCGCCCTGCCGGTTGCCATCCTGGGCGGCACCGTGCTGGTCATCGCGGTCTACGTGCTGACCAACCTGGCCTACTACGCGGTGCTGACGCCGGCCGAAGTGGCGGCCATCGCCCCGGTGGGCTCCGAGACGATCGGGCGCATCCTGGGGGACTGGGGCCGGCAGGCACTGGCCGTGCTCGTGGCGGTCTCCACGTTCGGCACGACCAACGGCTCCATCCTGACCGGGCCGCGCGTGACCCAGGCGATGGCATCCGACGGCCTGCTGTGGAAGCCGCTGGCGGCCCTCGATGCGAAGCGCGCGACGCCCGCCCTGGCGCTGTGGGTGCAGGCCGGCCTGTCGTGCGCCTGGCTGTGGGCGTCGAACGGGTTCGAGGACGTCTCGGGCTGGTTCGTCACCACGTCGTGGCTGTTCTACGCGCTGACCACGGCGGCGCTGTTCCGCCAGCGCGCGCGGGAGAAGCGCGACGGCCGGCGCCTGTCGGACTACCGCACCTGGCTGTTCCCGGTCACGCCGGTGCTGTTCATCCTGGTGACCGTGGCGCTCATCGGCAGCGACCTGCACGACCAGGGTTGGCGCGCGGCCGCCGGCGTCGTGATCGCGGCGCTGGGCGTGCCGGTCTATCACCTTTTCTGGCGGCGGGGGGCGCGGGCCGGGCGCTAAGCGCGAGCCTCGCGCCCCGGGCAGCCAGGGAGCGCGTCGACCGCGGCCACGTTGTCCTGGCCGGCGATTGGCCTTAGATTCGTTCGCGTTCAATCCCGTGGGCCGGCATGTGGGCCAGAGCCTGCGCGGCCGGATCGATCAACCGGAGGTCCCAATCCATGGCACGATTCCCGAGGATCCGTTCCCTGCTTCTTGGCGTCACCGCGATCGGTGCGCTGCTGCTTGCTGCCGTCGCCTCTTCCGCCATGACCCTGGCCAAGACCCCGGTCAAGACCCTCGACGACCTGCCCCGCCACACCTACAAGGTCGCGGGCCCCGTCAGCGCCATGCTGGCCGACCCTGCCGCCTTCGACGCCTTCTGCGCCGCCGTGCGCGCCGACGTGGAGTCCGACCTGGCCACCTACGACATCGGCGACAAGGCCGCGGTGCAGCGGCTGCTGAACACGCTGCTGTCGCTCGACCTGGTGCAGGGCCGCGACGCCGACGTGCGCGCCCGGGTGGAGGCGGTGCGCGCGCTCGAGGACAAGGAGGCCACGCGCCTGACCACCGGCCTGGTGGCGCTGGCGCTCGTCTCGGCCCGCGACGCCGCCGGCAGCGACGTCACCTCGCCGGCATTCAAGGCGGCCTTCCGCGCCGCCCTGGACAAGGAGCTGGCCCCGCTGCCGGCAGACCTGGTGCGCGACAACATCCAGGCCCAGAAGGGTCGCATGGAGATCATGAGCCCGGCGCTGCTGACGGGCATGGTGCAGAGCCAGCTCGATCCCATCGTCGCGGCCGCCGGCGAGGTCAGTTCCGACCTGGCCGGGCAGGTCATCGGCCTCGGTTCGGCGATGCGCACCGTGCTGCCGCTGCGCGACGAGCTGGTCGCGGCATACACCGCCTACCTGGCGGCGGGCAAGGAGGACAAGCCCGACATCTGGGCCGCGCGCGACGTGTCCCTCGACGGGCGCGCCGACCTGAAGCCGGTCACGCTCGCCATCTGGGACTCGGGCGTGGACACCGCCGTGTTCGCCGGGCGCCTGTTCACCAACGAGGCCGAGAAGCCGAACGGCCGCGACGACGACGGCAACGGCTTCGTCGACGACATCCACGGCATCGCCTGGGACTACGATGGCCGGGCCGTGCCCGAGCTGCTGCACCCGCTGGGCGACCAGGCCGGCCGCCTGGATACGGCGATGAAGTCGATGAAGGCCTTCACCGACCTCACCTCGGGCGTGGACAGCCCCGAGGCGAGCGCGCTTCGCGGGCAGATGAGCGGCATGGCGCCGGCAGAGGTGGGGCCGTTCATGGAGTCGCTCGGCTTCGCGGGCCTGCACGCGCACGGCACGCACGTCGCGGGCATCGCGCTGGCGGGCAACCCGGCGGCGAAGGCGCTGGTCGCGCGGATCTCGTTCGACTACCACACCATCACGAAGCCGCTGACCCGCGAGACGGCGAAGGCGCACGCCGAGTCCTACGGACGCACCGTCGACTACTTCAAGGCGCACGGCGTGCGCGCGGCGAACATGAGCTGGGGCTGGTCGCTGAAGGAGATCGAGTCGGCGCTCGAGGCGAACAACGTCGGCGGCACGGCCGCCGAGCGCGGCAAGCTGGCCGCCGAGCTGCTGGGCGTCCTGCGCGACGCCATGCAGAAGGCGATGGCCTCGGCCCCGGACATCCTCTTCGTGGCGGCCGCCGGCAACGACGACAACGACGTCGAGTTCGACCAGTCGATCCCCGGCAGCCTCGACCTGCCCAACCTGATGATGGTCGGCGCGGTGGACCAGGCCGGCCGGCGCACCAGCTTCACGGCCAGCGGCCGGCGCGTGCGCGTCTTCGCCAACGGCTTCGAGGTGGAGAGCGACGTGCCGGGCGGACAGAAGATGAAGATGTCCGGGACGTCCATGGCCTCGCCCAACGCCCTGAACCTGGTCGGCAAGCTGCTGGCGGTGCGCCCGGAGCTGACTCCGGCGCAGGTGGTGTCGCTGATCGAGCGCGGCGCCGACACCGTCGACGGGCAGGAAGGGCTGAAGCTGATCAACCCGAAGCGGACGCTGGAGCTGCTGGGCAGGGAGTAGCGCGCCGCGCCGCCGCCGTCAGGGCCCGCCCCCCGTCAACGGAACGAACCGCACCGGCAACACCGCGCGCCCGGAGAACGTCCCTCCGGGCGCGCGCGCATAGACGGTCAGCCACTGCTCGCCGTCCGGGTCGCCGACGGGCATCACCAGCCGCGCTCCGGGCGCCAGCTGCGCCGCCAGGGCCGGCGGCACCTCGCGGCCCACGGCCGTCACGATGATCCCCGCGAACGGCGCCGCGCGCGGCAGGCCGGCGTAGCCGTCGCCGGTGATCACCTCGACGTTGTGCGCGCCCAGGTCCCGCAGCAGCTGCCGCGACCGCTCGGCCAGCTCGGGCACGATCTCGATCGAGTAGACGCGCCCCCGCGGCAGCACCTGCCCCAGCACGGCAGCCTGGTAGCCGGACCCCGTCCCGATCTCCAGCACGGTGTCGGCCGGGCCCACCGCCAGCAGCTCGGTCATCAGGGCGACGATGGTCGGCTGGCTGATCGTCTGCCCGTGGCCGATGGGCAGCGCCCGGTTCTCCCAGGCGTGGCGCCGCATACCTTCGGGCACGAAGCGGTCGCGCGGCACCGCCAGCAGGGCGGCGCGGACGGCGGCGGACAACCGCGGGATGCCCGTGGACGGCGCGCACTCGGCCAGGTCGCTCTCGATCGAGCGCAGCAGGCGGGCCTGTTCGGGGGGCGGCCCGCCGCCGCCCTCGGCGGACGGCGCCAGCAGGCAGAGGCAGGAAACGGCGACGGCGATGCCCCTCATGGCGGAACCTCCCTGCGCCGGACAGGGTATCACAACTTCCGGGCCGGCCGCCGGATCCATCGCGGTCCGGCCGGGCAGCTGGCGGGGGAACACGGGCGGCGCGAACTTGGGGCCGGGCGCCCCGGTACGGCGCCCCGGGAGGTGCTTCGATGTCCGGACGTCGCGTTCTTGTCGCCGCGCTCTTCGCGCTGGCGTTGTCCCTGGGAGGTGCGCAGGCCATGGCGCAGACCGGCAAGCAGCAGGCCGTGCTCGGCGGCGGGTGTTTCTGGTGCCTGGAGGCCGTGTTCCAGCGGCTCAAGGGCGTGGACCATGTCGAGTCCGGCTACGCCGGCGGCAATGGCCCGGCCGACTACAAGGCCGTCTGCTCGGGGGAGACCGGGCACGCCGAGGTGGTGCGGGTCACCTTCGATCCGGCGGTGATCGGCTTCGGCGACCTGCTCAACGTGTACTTCGCGACGCACGACCCCACGACGCTCAACCGCCAGGGCGCCGACGTCGGCACGCAGTACCGCTCGGTGATCTTCTGCCGCGACGCCGCGCAGCGCGCCGAGGCGGAGGCGAAGATCGCCGAACTGACGCGCGAGGGCATCTTCCCCAAGCCCATCGTCACCGAGCTGGCCGGCGACGCCGCCTTCCACGTGGCCGAGGACTACCACCAGGACTACTACGACAACAACCGCACGCAGGGCTACTGCCAGGTGGTCATCAACCCGAAGCTGAAGAAGCTGCGCGACCGGTTCGCGGACAAGCTGAAGGACTGAGGCGGGGCCGGTCGGGGATGGCGCGACTTGCGACGGCGCAAGTGTGGCGGGCACGAAGTGGCAAGCGGGCCCGTGCCGGAGCCCCGGGACCCGCCGCGTTCGAACTCAGCAGTCGCCGGGCTTCAGGCTCAACTCCGGCTGCTCGCCCGCGCCGATCGTCTCGACCCCGAAAAGGCTGCGGGTCACACGCATCCGTTCGGCATCGGAACCGATCCGGGCCAGGCACGCGAGATAGCCGGCCCTGATGCCCGGGCGGTCCCGGTACAGCTCAGCCGCCGCGTACAGGAGCGACGCCAGTTCGCCATCCGACCCGACATCCCCGCCGAGCCGCGCCAGCGCGCCGCTGATCTCGGCGTCGGTCAGGCCGTCGAGCTTCAGGTACGCCTCGTAGTGCAGGCGCGTCGAATACGCGGAACGGATCCCGGCGATCATCCCCAGGACGGCGACCGTGCCGCCCTCTGCGCGGATCCGACGCACGCGTCCCTCCGCGTCGTGGCCCAGCTCCCTGAACACCACCGGCAGCGTGTCGGCCAGCCGGCGCTGCGCCTCCGCGTCGAACGTCCGCGCCCGCCCGTCGACCGTCATCCGCATGACGGGCTGCCCCTGCCCGCCCGCGGTCACGTCGAAGCGGTTCCGGTGGCCGGCGTCCCCGGTGATGATGCGGACGTAGGCGCCGTCATCCAGCCACTCGATGTGCGACTCGTCCGCGCTGAAGCGGACCCTGCCCTCGATCGCCACTTCGCGGATCCCGTCTGCGCCCTCGAGCTGGAATCGGGTGTGGTAGACGGGCGCGCCGACGGACGTCGCCCTGGCCGTCTCGGCATCCGGCGAGGCCATCGCCTGGGTGGAAAAGGCAAAACAGGTGAGAGCGACCAGCGCCATGGCGGCGCGCGCCCGGGCAAGCCTCGATCCGCGCGAGAGGCTGGACGGAACCGGCACGCCCGAACGGCGGGTGGGGAAGCGGGGTCTCATGGGGCCATCCCTTCGGCTGGAGGTGTCCGGTCCATTGCCGGCAATCACACGGACAGAAGTCGGTATAACCGCAAACGCGGACATAGTTCCTCGAGTATGGTGGTCGCGCCGGGGGAAGCGTGACGTGCAAGAGAAAGGGCACTTGCGCCCGCGCAAGTGCCCATCCACAACTGTCATCCATTCAACGAGGCAGCATGCGGGCAGCTCAGTGCGCGCCGTGCCCGCCGCTCCGCGACGCGTGCAGCGGCGCTGCAGCCGGCTCGTCCAGGAACTCGACCAGCCCCGTGTCCAGGTCGTACCGCGCGCCGACCACCAGCAGCTCGCCCCTGTCGACGAGCTCCGCCAGGATCGGCCGGCTCGCGCGCAGCTGCTCCGCCGTCAGCTCGACGTTGGCGATGATCGCGCCCTCGACCAGGTCGCCGCGCACCGGCCGCGCGGCGGCGACGGCAGGCCTGAGCGCGTCCATCAGCGCCGGCAGGTGGCCGGGCAGCTGCCCGCCCTTGACCGCGGCGGTGACCGCGCCGCAGCGCTCGTGCCCGAGCACCACGATCAGCCGGGTGCCGAGGTGCTCGGCCGCGTACTCGATCGAGGCGACGTGCCGGTCGTCGGCGACGTTGCCGGCCACCCGCACCACGAACAGGTCGCCGAGGCCCTGGTCGAACAGGATCTCCGGCGGCACGCGCGAATCGGCGCAGCACAACACGATCGCCAGCGGCGCCTGGCCCGAAGCCAGGCGGACGCGGTGCGCCTCGCCCTGGTGAGGATGCGCCGGGTCGGCCGCGACGAAGCGGCGGTTGCCTTCGGCCAGCAGCGCGAGCGCCTCGTGCGCATCCAGGCCCGCGTGGCGCGGCGCCGGGTCGATCACCTCGACCACGCCCGTGTCCAGGTCGTAGCGCGCGCCGACCACCTTCAGCTCGCCGGCGGCTGCCAGCCCGGCCAGGATCGGCTCGCTCCCGCGCACGCGGGCGGCCGTCAGCTCGACGTTGGCCAGCATGGCGCCCTCGACCGGATCGCCGTGCGCCTCGCGCCGCGCGTCGACCGCCGGCCGCAGCGCCTCCATCAGCGCCGGCAGGTGGCCGGGCAGGTGCCCGCCCTGCACCGCCGCCGTCACGGCCCCGCAGCGCTCGTGGCCCAGGATCATCACCAGCTTCGTGCCCAGGTGCTCGGCGGCGTACTCGATGCTCGCCAGCTCCAGGTCATCGACGACGTTGCCCGCCACGCGGATGACGAACAGGTCGCCCAGGCCCTGGTCGAAGACCACCTCGGGCGGGACGCGCGAATCCGAGCAGCTGACGATGATGGCGAACGGGGCCTGCCCGCCGGCCAGCAGCTCCCGCCGTTCGGCATCCTGGCGCGGATGACCGGCGCCGGACGTCACGAAGCGCGCGTTGCCCTCGAGCAGGCGGCCCAGCGCGTCGTCGGCTGCGACGCCTTCGGCGTGGCCGTGCGCCGGAGCCGAGTGGGTGGGCGCCCCGTGTGCCGGAGCCGCGTGCGCGGGGGCCCCATGCACCGGCGCTGCATGTGCGGCCGGCGCCTGCGCGGGCGCAGCGTGCCCGCCGGTCGCGTGAGCATCCCCGGCGTGCGCCGGTTCGGCATGCGCCGGTTCGGCGTGCCCGCTCGCCCCGTGCCCGGCATCATGTACGTCCACCGCGTGCCCTGCCGCGGCCGCCGTCGCTTCATCGTGCCCGTGCGCCGCGGGTGCCGCGTCCCCGCGCCTGGCGCCGGGCCGGTGCCCGGCCGGGTCGTGCCCGCCGGGCCAGACGGGCGTCTCGGCCATGGCCGGCTGCCAGGCGGCCAGGAGCCATGCCATCGCCACGAAAGCTGGAATGCGGATCATCCGGGAACCCTCCCCGTGTACGAGCCCGTCAGGGGATCGGCGCCCGGGCAGGGTCGCTTTAGGTTGCGGTGCGGCTTCAGCGGGGGGCGCCGCGGCGGATGGCCCCGATCATCTGGTCGAGCTGCTGGAGGAACAGCGAGCGGTCCTTCGCGGCGAAGGGCGGCGGCCCGCCCAGCATGAGGCCCTGCTCACGCAACTGCTTGAGCAGCTGGCGGTTGGCCAGGGCGTCACCCACGTTCTCGGGCGTGAACGGCCGGCCGCCGTGGCCCAGGACGCGGGCGCCCTTGTCTAGGCAGCGGGCGGCCAGGGGGATGTCGGCCGTAATGACGATGTCGTCGACGCCGGCCTGCTCGACGATCCAGTCGTCGGCCCCGTCAGGACCCTTGTCGACCACGACCAGTCGCCGCGGGTCCGCGCCCGGCACCCGCATGTAGCTGTTGGCGACGAAGGTGACCTCGAGCCCGTAGCGCGCCGCGACGCGGTCGACCTCGTTCTTGACGGGGCAGGCGTCGGCATCGACGTAGATGTGGAGCACGCAACCTCCCGCAGGCGCGATCGCAGCCGTCAGCCGTCGCCGCCGGCTCCGCGGCCGTCCGGGCCGGACTCGCGCACGAACCCGTCGTCGCCGTCGTCGCGCCGGCGATCGCGCAGGTCGCGCAGCATCCGCCGCACGTCGCGCGTGCCGCCGATGGTGAACCAGATCATCACCAGCCCCGAGATCACCAGCTCGATCCAGAACCGCGTGTGCCAGAAGCGCAGCCACTGCGTGTCGTAGCCGGACCAGCCGCCGGCGGTCAGGCGCCGCGACAGGAAGAAGATCGTCCCCACGGCGAAGACCAGCATCCAGGCGATGTTCCAGGCCCAGGTCATCACGTACAGGTACTTGTCGCGGCGCCCGAACTCGTCGGTGATGCCCAGGGCGCGCCAGCCGCGGGAGACGACCTGCCCGGTGCCTTCGTCCTCGCCGGCGATCGCCCAGCGGCCGCGGTGCAGCAGGCGGTCCAGGTCGAACGTGCGGCGGCGCACCGCCTGCTGCGCGAGCGACACCCCCACGTAGGTCAGCCCGCAGACCCACATCGACCAGCCCCAGACCTGCTGCCCGTTGGGCAAGTGTGAGTCGACCCAGCCGGCCCAGGCTGCGGCCTTCGCGTGGCCGGCGAAGTCGAGCAGGCCCCAGAACGCGGCGCCCGTCTCGTGCCACGAGCGCTTGGCCTGCTCCAGCACGAACCCGGTCATCGTCAGCGTCACGCCGGCGATGCCCGCGGCCCAGGCGCCGGCGGTGGTGCCCCAGCGCGTGTAGAGCCCGCCGATGATCACCGCGCCGGACCAGCCGGCGAAGATGGCGCCGGTCAGCGCGAAGAACAGCAGGATCGCCTGGCTCTGCCGGTACAGCAGGCTGAACACGAAGGCGAAGATGGCCACGCCGACGACCGCCACGCGCAGCGTGAGCAGGTGCGCGGCCGGCGACAGCGGCCGCTTCCGTACCGGCAGCAGCACGTCCTGCACGAAGATGCTGCTCCACGAGTGCATGTAGGTGTTCAACGTGCTGATCGAGGCGCCCAGCATCAGCGCCGCGAACGCACCCAGCAGGCCGGGCGGCAGCAGCGCCGCCAGGGTCAGAGGTCCACGCATCTGCGCCCGCAGCGCCTCGTTGCCGATGCCGTCCAGCTGCGCCTGCACGCCGTCACGCAGGCCGGCCCATTCGGGGTGGTGCAGCACGGTGTAGATGAGGATGGGCACGAAGGTCATGAACATGCCCTGCCCGATGCCGCGCCAAAGCCCCAGCACGTTGCCCATCTTCCCCTCGTGGGCCGAGCGCGCCGAGGTGTTGTAGGCCTGCGTGCCCTGCCAGGACATCGCCCCGTAGAACAGGCCCAGCACGCCGATCAGGAAGTAGGTGACGTTGAAGTCCGCCACGTAGCCCGTGTCGAAGGGGTTGATCTTGGACAGCCCCGGCGGCGCCTGCATCATGACCGTCGCCACGTCGTCCCAGCCCACCTTGACCATCAGCCAGGCCGCCAGCACCAGGAACGCGACATAGGCGAAAACGCCCTGCACGAAGTCGGTCACCAGCACGGCGACGTGGCCGCCCTGCAGGATGAACCAGACCGCCGAGCCCAGCGTGATGAACATGATGAACGGGTACATCGGGATCGCGAGCGGCCCCAGGTGCCAGGTCTCCGGCAGGCCCAGGTAGTGGATGAAGAACCGCGCCTCGACGGCCGGGAAGATGCCGAAGTTGATCAGGCCGGCGCCGAAGGCCACGCTGCCCGCGAAGATGCGGAAGCGGCGGCTGTACCGCCTCTCGAAGAACTCCGACAGCGTCAGCGCGCGCGTGCGCCGGAAGCGGTAGTTCACCCAGCCGGTCACCGTCACGATCGTCATGAACAGCGACATGCTCAGGCCCCACCAGCCCATGGCGAAGCCGGCCTCGTACCCCATCTCCAGGTTGGCGACGATGGTTATGCCGCCGATCGCGGCGATGCCCGCCGACACCGTCAGCAGGTAGCGCCCGGCGCTGCGGCCGGCCGCCAGGTAGTCGGCCACCCCGCGCATGTGGTGACGCGTCAGCAGCAGGGAGCCCATGATGACCGCGTACATCGCGGCGACGAGGAACCAGTCGAGGGAGGTCAAAACAGCCGCGGCTCCTCGAGGCGGGGTGAGTCGCCCAGCGTGTGGCCTTCCAGCCGCAGCAGGCGCGCCTTGGTGTCGATGCCGCCGGCAAACCCGACCAGCGAGCCGCCGCGCCCGATCACGCGGTGGCAGGGGACCAGGATCGGCAGCGGATTGCGTCCGGCGGCCTGGCCGACGGCGCGCGTTGCCGTCGGCTTGCGCAGGGCGCGCGCCACCTCGCCGTAGGTCCTGAGCTTCCCGTAGGGGATGCGCAGCAGCTGCTGCCAGACTCGGCGGTCGAACTCGGTGCCGTGGAGATCCAGCGGGACCGTGAAGTCGCGCCGCCCGCCCACGAAGTACTCGGCCAGCTCGTCGCGCAGCGTCGCGAATGCGGCAGCGTCCTCCTTCACCGCGACCTCTGGGCCGAACTGCTGCCGGGCCGTTGCGTAGGCGAGCGTATGGTATTCCCAGGCGCGCGGCAGGAACTCCAGCCGGGACAGGCCGGCGGGCCCCGCCACCGCCAGCAGCGGGTCCAGCGCCGTTCGCAGGAGCGTGTAGCGCACCATCTTGCGATCGTACCATCGCCGCCCGGCCCGCGCACCCGAAATCGCTGCGCCGGAGGGGAGTGACGTTGCGCGCCGGTCCGTGGTCCCTTAACCTGAAACCGGACCCGGGTCCGGTCCGTACCTCCCGGTTGGGCCCCCGCCCGCGCGCCGCCAGCCGGCCCGCGCGGCCACCGACCACGCCTCCCGCCATCGCGAAGGGATCGAGCCGTGAATTCCCGTCGTCTCCTTGTCCCCCTGCTGTCGGCGGCCCTGCTCGCCGCGGCCTCCGTCCCGGCCGCCCTGGCCGCCGCCGCCCCCGCCATCGAACTGCCGGAACTGGCCTACGAGAAGTACACGCTGGACAACGGCCTGGAGGTGATCCTCCACCAGGACCATTCCCTGCCCACCGTCGCGGTCAACGTCTGGTATCACGTCGGTTCCAAGGACGAGAAGCCGGGCCGCACCGGGTTCGCGCACCTGTTCGAGCACATGATGTTCCAGGGCTCGCAGAACCATGACAGCGACTACTTCCTGCCCCTGCAGAAGGTGGGCGGCCAGGTCAACGGGTCGACCAACAACGACCGCACCAACTACTGGGAGAACGTGCCCGCCGACCAGCTCGAGCTCGCGCTGTTCATGGAGGCGGACCGCATGGGCTGGCTGTTGCCGGCGATGACGCAGGAGAAGCTCGACAACCAGCGCGACGTCGTGAAGAACGAGAAGCGCCAGGGCGAGAACCGGCCCTATGCGAAAAGCCGCGACCTGCTGCTCGAGCTGATGTACGACGTGGGCCATCCCTACCGCTGGCCCGTCATCGGCAGCATGGATGACCTCTCGGCCGCCTCGCTGGAGGACGTGTCCGAGTTCTTCCGCCTCTACTACGCGCCCAACAACGCCTCGCTGTGCGTGGCCGGCGACTTCGACCCCGCGCAGGCGAAGGAGTGGATCGCGAAGTACTTCGGTCCCGTGCCGCCGGGCCGGCCCGTCGACCGCCTGGAGAAGTGGATCCCCCGCCTGGAGGGCGAGCGCCGCGCCGTGGCCGAGGACGCCGTCGAGCTGCCGCGCCTCTACATGCAGTGGCACTCGCCGGGCTGGTACCAGGAGGGCGACGCCGAGTACGACCTGCTGGCCGAGATCGTTGCCTCGGGCAAGACCTCCCGCCTGTACAAGACCCTGGTCTACGAGAAGCGGATCGCCCAGGACATCTTCGCCTCGCAGTCGTCGCGCGAGATGAGCGGCACGTTCAGCCTGACTGCCACGGCCGCGCCCGGCCACGACCTGGCCGAGCTGGAAGCCGCCATCGACGCCGAGCTGGCGCTGCTGCTGGCCAAGGGCGTCACCAGGGGCGAGGTCGACCTGGCCCGCACGCGCCTGCGCGCCTCGGCCGTGCGCGAGCTGCAGCAGGTGGGCGGCTTCGGCGGCAAGGCCGACCGCCTGAACCGCTACAACGTGCTGGTGGGCGACCCGGGCTTCCTGAAGGCCGACCTGGCGCGCTACGACGCCGCCGACGCGGCCTCGGTCAACGCGTGGATGCGGAAGTTCATCGATCCCGCCCGTCGCGCCGTGCTCTGGATCGTGCCGCAGGGCAAGCTGGCGGCCGCCGCAGCCGTCGGCGACCGCACGTCGTTGCCGGCCGGCAGCGGCACCGTCGATTTCACGCCGCCGAAGGTGCAGGAAGCCACGCTGCCCAACGGCCTGCAGCTGTACCTGGTTGAGAAGCGCGAGCTGCCGCTGGTCGAGGTGCGCCTGGCGGTCCGCGCCGGCTGGGCCGACGACCCGCTGGACCGCCGCGGGACCGCGGCCCTGACCGCCGACATGCTGGACGAGGGCGCCGGCAGCCGCGATGCCCTGGCCCTGTCCGAGGCCGTCGAGTCGCTGGGCGCCGAGCTGCGGACGAGCAGCAATTTCGACGGCACGCAGGTCTCGCTCAACGTGCTGCGCGGCCAGCTCGACGCCGGGCTGGCCCTCCTGGGCGATGTCGCGCTCCGGCCCACCTTCCCCGAGTCGGAGTTCGAGCGCCTGCGCCAGAGTTACCGCGGCCGCCAGAAGCAGGAGGCCGCGCAGCCGCAGGCGCAGGGCCTCAACGAGTTCCAGCGCCGGTGCTTCGGGCCGGACCACCCGTACGCGCAGCCGGCGTCGGGCGTCGGCACGCCCGAGGCCCTGGAGGCCCTGACGCGGGCGGACCTGCGCTCCTTCCACGGCACCTGGTTCGTCCCGCGCAACGCGGCCGTCGTCGTCGTCGGCGACCTGGACCTGGCGGAGGCGACCGCCGCGGTGGGGCGCGTGTTCGGCGGCTGGCGGGACGCGCCGTTGCCGGCGCGCCAACCGCTGCCGGCAACCGACTACTCGGGGCCGCGCCTGGTGGTCATCGACCGCCCGGGCGCGCAGCAGAGCCAGCTGTTCGGCGGCTACATGGGCCTGGCGCGCGGCGACGCGGACCACACGGCCCTCGAGGTCGTGAATTCAGCCTTCGGCGGCCAGTTCGCCTCGCGCATCAACCTGAACCTGCGCGAGGACAAGGGCTACACCTACGGCGTGCGCTCGCAGGTCTCGTCCTTCAGGCTCGGCGGCTTCTTCCTGATGACGGCGCCCGTCCAGACCGACGCCACGGCCGCCTCGGTGCGCGAGCTCCTGGCCGAGATGACGGCGATCCGCGGCGAGCGGCCGCTGGGCGGGCAGGAGCTGGCCGACAGCCGCGCCCGCTTGGTCCAGGGCTTCCCGCAGCGCTTCGAGACCTACGGCGGCACCGCGCGCCAGCTGGCCGACCTGCTGCTGTCGGGGCTGTCTCCCGGCGAGTGGCAGGCGTATCGCGGCCGCGTCGAGGGCCTGTCCGAGGCCGACCTGGCCGGCGTCATCGAACGCCAGGTGGACCCGTCGCGCGTCGTCTGGGTCATCGTCGGCGACTGGAACGCGATCCGCGACGACCTGCGCGCGCTCGATCTCGGCGAGATCGAGGTCATCGGGTCGGCGCGCTCGTAGCGCGGGGGCGCCGGGCCCGCTCGCGGACCCGGCGCCAGCCACCCGGTTGCGACCCCCGGGGGCCACGGGTATCGTGGCCCCCATGCTCCTGGCGCGCCTCAGCAGTCCCCAGCGCTCGACTTCCGTCCCGGGCCTTGCCCTGGTCATCGTCCTGTCCCTCACCGGCGGCTGTTCTCGTTCGCCGGGGGACGGCTCTGCGGCGCGCCCGGGGGGATCGGGACCGGCGCCCGGCGCGGACAAGGCACAGCCGGCCGCGCCCCTGGTCGTGATGGCCGCGTCGGCCGAGCCGACGACAGCCGTTCCCGGCGGCTCGCTGACGCTCCTGTGGACCTTCCGCACCGCTGACGGCTGGCACCTGTACGGGAACGTGCGCAACGACTCGGGGTTCGCGCCGAGGCAGCGGCTGGAGCTGCCGCCGGGCTGGACCGCGGGGCCCCTGCTGTGGCCGGCGCCGGCGCGGCACGTGTCCGCCGGCGACATCCTCGACCACGTCCATGTGGGTGAATTGGTGCTGCTCCAGGACGTGCAGGTGCCGCCGGACGCCAGGCCTGGCCGGTTCGAGCTGGCGGCAAGCTGGGAGTGGCTGGCCTGCCGCGACAGCTGCGTGCCGGGACGCGATACGCTGGCGGTCGCGGTCACGGTCGCGGACGCGGCACCGCCGGCGGCGCCCGCGGGCCGGCTTGAGGGCCTGCGCGCCCGGCTGCCGCGACCGTTGCCGGTGGGCCTGGTGACGGTGGACCTGGCCGGGGACACGGCGCGGATCGCGCGCGCGGACGGCGGCGCCGGCCGCCTCGTCTTCGTGCCCGCGCTGGACTGCGGCGAGCTCGCCGACCTGCTGCACGACGGCGCCGGCGCCACGCTGTCGCTGCGCCTGCTGCCGGCCGACGGGCGCGTGGGTCCGCTGCGCGGCCTGCTGGTGGTCGAGGGCGCGGGTGCCGGCGCCTACATCCTGGATGTTCCCGCGGTCCCCTGGACCGCAAGCGATACGGCTGACACACCGACCGGAGGTTGACCATGAACATCGTCGCAAGGACCCTGACCGTACTTGCCCTGGCGCTGGCGCCGGGGCTGGCCCTGGCCGCGCCGGCCGCCGGCGATGCCGCCCCGGCACCCGCTGCCGCCGGCGTCAAGCCGGGCGACGTGGCCCCGGGCTTCACGCTGAAGGACATCAACGGTGTCGAGCACTCGCTGGCGCAGTACCTGGCCGACGGCAAGATCGTCGTGCTCGAGTGGTTCAACCCGGATTGCCCGTTCATCGTCAAGCACCACAAGCTCAACAAGACGATGAACGACACCTACGCCATGCTGGGCCACAAGGGGATGGTCTGGCTGGCGATCAATTCCGGGGCGCCGGGCAAGCAGGGCGCCGGGCTCGAGCGCAACCAGAAGGCGTACGCCGAGTACGAGATGTCCTTCCCGCTGCTGCTGGACGAGTCGGGCTCGGTCGGCCGCGCCTACGGCGCCAAGACCACGCCGCACATGTTCATCATCAACAAGGACGGCAAGGTGGCCTACGCCGGCGCCATCGACGACGACAACTCGCCCACGGTTCCCGGCAAGCGCAACCACGTGATCACGGCGCTGCGGGCGCTCTTCGACGGCCGCGAGGTTCCCGAGCCCGTCACGAAGCCCTACGGCTGCAGCGTCAAGTACGCGAACTGACGACGGCCCCGGCGCCGCCCGCCGGCGGTCCGGGGCACGATCAGGTGCATGAACAAGGGCCCGGTCCGTGGACCGGGCCCTTCCCATCCGCACCACCCCACCCCTGAATCAGCGGCGCGACACCCTGGCCCCGGGCAGCTTCGCCGGGAACATGGCCTCGTCGTGGCAGTCCGTGCACTGCGGCTTCGCGGTGAACTCCATCCCGACGTGGCAGTTCGCGCATTCCAGCTCGCGGTGGTTCTCGTCCAGCCGCAGGCCGGTGACGGCATGGTCGAACGAGCCCTCCGCCCAGTGGATGTGGCAGCCCGTGCAGCGCCGGCTGGGCGTGCGGAACGCCTGCGGCTCGCCGTGGCAGGTCGTGCAGGCCACGCGGCGGTGGTACGGCTCCAGCGACCAGCCCGTCGAGGCGCGGTGGTCGAACTGCGGCTTCGAGTCCTGCGAGTGGCAGAACGCGCAGTTCCGCTCGGCGTGGCAGGCGCCGCACGTCGTCACGTGGTTGAGCGTGCGCTTGGTCCTGGTCTCGCCCGTGTCGTGGCAGCTGGCGCACGTATCGCCGCGGTGGCAGTCCACGCAGCGCAGTCCGAACTTCTCCACGTGGTCCTCGTGGTGGAAGGTGACCATGGGGCCGGTCGGCTCGGTCGTCTTGTAGGTGTAGGTCGGCTTGGCCTTGATCAGCGGGTGCTTGGTGCCGACGATGTCGGTCGGGTCGTGGGTGCCACCGGTGCCGGTGCTCTTGGCGCCGGCACCCTTCGGGCCGGAGGCCTGCTCGTGGCAGAAGCCGCAGGCGTTGTCGTGGCTCCAGTCCAGGTGGCAGTTGATGCACTGCCGGTGATAGGCGCCCTTGAGCGCGGGCTGCCGCAGGTCGGTTGCCGCGCGGGTCGGCTCGTGGCACTGGCGGCACGGCGGCACCGGGCCCGTCGCCGGCGAGTAGTGGTGGCAGTTGGTGCAGCCGCCGGTCATGTTCGACATCTCGGCGTGCAGCTTGTGCGCGAACACCACCGGCCCGTAGAGGTTCGCCAGCTGGTCGATGATGACGACCTCGGGGCCCTCGTCGGCGCCGTGCTCGCCCTTGAACTGGGCGCCGTGGCGCTTGCAGGCGAGCAGGCAGGGGTTCGCGTGCGTCGGCGCCGGGCAGCTGTGGCAGGCGCTGCAATCCGGGCCGGTGGCCACCGAGGTGCCCGGGTGCTTCGCGGCGCCGGGCTTGGCATGGCCGGGTTCCATCACCTGCGCCGGCCCGGCCAGGGCCGTGGCGCAGGAGATCACGACAAGGCAGGCCAGGGCGACGAGCGCCAGCTTCGGGCTACGCATGCGAGGCTCCTTCCTCTTCCGGCAGGATGGGGAACAGGAAGATGAACAACCGGTAGATCAGGACCAGCAGCGCGATGAAGCCGACCGTCAGCAGCACCTCGGTCCAGGCCGGGATGTACGGCTTGTCGGCGAACGGGGCCGTGTACCCGATGACGAACACGTTGATGCGGTTGAGCGCCACTCCGAACACGACCATCGCCGAGGCCGCGAACAGCCAACCCGGGCGGCGGCGCAGCTTGTGGCTGAGCAGGATCGCGATGGGAATCAGGACACCCACGAGCACCTCGACGCTCCACGAAACCGAACGGAGCGAGAATTCCTGGAGGTACTGCCAGGTGCCGCGATTGGCCATGTCGACCAGCTTGGCGCCGAAGTAGATCGTCAGCAGGAACGGGATCAGCCGCGCGAACGGGCTGAGCACCGGCATCTCGAAGGGCCGCTTCAGCGAGCGCGAGGCGAGCATCGACTCGAACACCACCATCGAGAGGCCCACGGCGAAGGCCGACAGCAGGAACTGCAGCGGCAGGATCGCGGTGTGCCACAGCGGGTGGAGCTTGCTCGGCGCGATGACCATCAGCGTCCCCAGCGAGGACTGGTGCGCGCACGACAGGACCACGCCCATGATGATGAAGAAGTTCATCACCCGGCCGAGCGTGTTGTCGATGATCCGCAGCGCCGTCTCGACGAAGCCGTTCAGCCCGCGCAGGGCCCCCGGCAGGTTGACGTGGCCGCGGAAGCGCTCGCAGACGATCGGCATGAACTCGAGGTACAGGACGGTGAGGTAGCAGCACACGCACATGCCGACCTCGAACAGGGCCGAGTTGCCCTGCCACATCGACGGCATCAGGACGTGCCAGATGTTGTAGTAGCGGCCAAGGTCCACGCAGACGCCCAGCGCCACGAAGGTGTAGCCCAGCATCGCGGTCAGCAGCGCGGGCCGCACCAGCACGTGGTACTTCTCGTGGTGCAGGACGTGGGCGATGAACGCCGACGTGAAGCCGCCGGCAGCCAGGGCCACGCCCGTGGCCACGTCGATGCCGATCCAGATGCCCCAGGGGTACTGGTCGTCCAGGTTGGTGACCGCGCCCAGTCCCGCGAACAGCCGCACCGCGAGCACGGCCAGGCCCGCCGCGGCGATGGCGGCGATCACGATCACGCCCGGCGTGAAGAAGGGGACGGCCGAGCGCCCGAACAGCGGCGCGGGCCGCTCGTGGTGGGCGGCCGGGGCCACTGCCACGGCGCCGTGCGCCCCGCCCATGTTCCAGGCGACGTTGCCGTCGACGTGCTGCCGGCTAGCCATGCTGGTCCTCCCCGTTGCGATCGTGCTTGTCGGCCTCGTCCCAGTCGTCCGGGCGGCGGCGGTCCGTCGACGACTTCATGAGCACGCTCAGAAGGCCGAAGATCATCAGCGGTCCGGTGAAGCCGCGGAAGATGCCATGCTGGATGCTCTCGGTCAGCGCGGCGGGGCTCTCGTCCGAAAGCTTGGGGATGCCCAGCTCGGTCACGGGCCGGTCGGCGATCAGCAGCCAAGACGTGCCGCCGACCGCGTGCTCGCCGTACACCTCCTGGTGGTAGCGCTCGGGGTGCTGCGCCAGGCGTTCGTGGGCCAGCTCCAGCAGCTCGTCACGCCGCCCGAAGAGGATCGCCTCGCGCGGGCAGAGCTCCGCGCAGGCCGGCACCTTGCCCTGCTCGAGCGTGCGCTCGGGGCACATCGTGCACTTCATCACCTTCGGCGTGAGCGCGTTGTGGTACTCGTAGGCGGGGATCTGGAAGGGGCAGGCCACCATGCAGTAGCGGCAGCCGATGCACTTCCAGGCGTCGTAGGTCACCGGGCCCATCGGGTTCTTCTCGAGGGCGCCGACGATGCAGGCCGAGACGCAGGCCGGATGCTCGCAGTGCATGCACTGCACCTTCACGTCCATCGGCTGCTCGCGCCACTCGGGGGCGGGGTAGCGGTTGACGACCGTGAAGTGCTCCGCATCGGGGCGGCGGGGGCTGGCCAGGACGCTCTGGTCGTCACAGGACTCGAGCGGTCCGTAGGGCAGCTTGTTCTGCTGGGCGCAGGCCCACTCGCAGCGCCGGCAGCCGATGCACAGCGTCATGTCCGTCAGCACGCCGACGCGCGCCGGGTCCAGCTTGCCCGTCGCGGCGGTGGAGGCTGCGGCGCCGGTGGCGGCCAGGGCGGCGGTGCCGGCGGCGGCGCCGGACAGCTTCAGGAAATCCCGTCTGGTGACCATGCAACTCCTCCCGGGGGTGCCCGCGGAGCCCGTCCCGGCGCCGTCGGGGCGATCACACCCTTCATCTTGGAATTGCGGTATCGGGAAGTCAAAGAAAATGTTAATCGTTTGACATAGTATCAAGATTGGAGATTGTAATCGATTGAAATTAAATATCTTAAATCGAAAATCCGACTCAAAATCGGGGGTACTCCGCGGGGCTGACTTTCCCGGCCGGGCCGGCAGGTTGGGCACCGTCCGCGGAGGGCGTCGAGGCAAGGGGCAGGATGGCCTTGCGGTGGGGTCCGGGCCTCAGGCGGGGTCGGGCAGGGCCATCGGCCGCCCGCCGGCATCGATGTGCACGTAGGTCACCTCGGCCTCGGTGACGGCCACGGTACCACGGCCGCCCCGGCGCTCGGCCTCGACCAGGACCCGCACGGTGACCGAGGTGCGGCCGCGACGGATCGGCTCGGCATGGAAGGAGACCAGGTCCCCGACCAGCACCGGCTGCTTGAAGATCACGCGATCCATGGCGACGGTGACCACGCGCTGGCAACCCAGCCGCAGGGCGGCGACCGCACCGGCCTGGTCGATGTGGCTGAGGATCACCCCGCCGAAGATGGTGCCATGGTGGTTGGTATCCCGGGGCATCATCAGCACCCGGATGGCGGCTGTGTCGGGCGGTGGCGTCGGCACGCGGGCTCCTTCGGCAAGGGGTCGGGGCAGCATTGCAGACGGCGCGCCCGGCGTCCAGCGCCGCGACGCCGACCGTCGGTCCGGGCGGGCTCTCCGGCGGGCAGCGTGCCGGATCAGGCGTGTGGAGCTAGCTTGGCGGGCTGGTGCCGGGCCCTCCGCGGGGGTCCGGCCGCACCGACCGCAAACCCGATGGGAGCATCCATGCCGTATCGCCGCCTGGCCCGGCCGTTCGCCGCCGGACTGCTCGCCCTGACCGCGCTGTCGGCCTTCCCGGCCGCGGCCGCGGACGAGTCGCCGAAGAACCTCAAGGTCTTCCCGCCGACGACCACGAAGCGCGAGCTGGTCGAGACCATGAAGCAGTGGAACCAGGCCCTCGGCGTCCGCTGCGAATTCTGCCACGAGCAGAAGGTCCCGGGCGATCCGCAGAGCATCGACTTCGCCAGCGACAAGGTCGGGCACAAGGAGGTGGCGCGACGGATGTACACGATGATGCGCGACCTGAACGCCGGAGTGCTGCCGAAGGCGGCCGGCGAAGAGGACGCCGCGGTCGACTGCCTGACCTGCCACCGCGGGCTGCCCTCGCCGACGACGCTGGATCGCGTCGTGCTGCGCGCGGTGCGCGACCAGGGCGCGGAGGCCGGTACGAGGAAATACCGCGATCTTCGCGAGCGCTACTACGGCAGCGGATCGTTCGACTTCGGCCCCCGTCCGCTGCAGCTGGTGGCCGAGACGCTGGCCGCCGAACCGTCGCGCGTCGACGACGCCCTCGTCATCTGCCGGCTGAACCTCGAGATGAACCCCGGGTTCGCCGACGGCCACGTGGCCGTGGCCCAGCTGCTCGAGATGAAGGGCGACCGGGCCGGCGCCCTCGCGGCCGTCGAGGCGGCGCTGAAGCTCGAGCCCGACCACCGGCACGCGCTGCGCCTCAAGCAGAAGCTCGCGCCGTGAGCCGGTCCGCGGGAGCGGGCTCGGGCGTCGGCGGGGTGGGCCGGGCGCGCGCGCGGCGCCGTGGCCTTGCGGCCGGCGCGGGCGCGCTGGCCGTCGTCGCCGTCGCCATCCAGTTCGTGCCGGTGGACCGCTCGGGGCCGCCGGCGCGGCACGAGGTCGATGCGCCGCCGGAGGTGGTCCGCGTGCTGCGAGCGGCCTGCTACGACTGCCACTCGGCGGCGACGCGCTGGCCGTGGTACGCGCGCATCGCCCCCGTGTCATGGCTCATCGCCGATCACGTGCGCAAGGGGCGCCGCGAGCTGGACTTCTCGGACTGGCCGGTCATCGACTTCACCGCGCAGGACGAACTGCTGCGCGAGGTGGCACGCGAGGTGGAAAAGGGCAGCATGCCGCCGTCCAGCTATCGCCTGGCCCACCCGCAGGCGCGCCTGGACGGCGCCCGGCGCGACCTGATCCTGGATTGGGCCGGCGGCGACATCCCGGCGCAACCGTGATGCCCCAGCTGTCCCGAAAGCGTCACGGCGGATTCCGCGTCGTTCCGCATCGTGGAACCGGCCGCCGTCGTGACACTTTCAGCACACAAAAAAGGTGGATGTGGCGGTCCATTCATGAGATCATCTGATCGAACCACACGCCGGGCCCGGCCGGGTCCGGTCCTGCGTCGCCGTCTTGCCGGCGTCCCGGGAATTGTGCATGGCTGGGTTTGGACTTTCATTCCCGTCACGGTCCTGGTGCATCACTTGACACCCATCAGGTCGTTGCCGTGCACAATCCCCGGGGCGTCATCCGGCCCCGATCGGCGACAGCGCGGGGGAGCCAGCCTGTGAATCGTTCCTGCCTGGTCACCGGTGGCGCCGGCTTCATCGGCAGCCACACGTGCCTCGAACTGCTGGTCGCCGGCTGGGACGTGACGGTCGTCGACAACCTCGACAACGCCAGCGAGGAGAGCCTGCGCCGCGTGCAGGCCCTGGCCGGTCGCGCGCCCGGTTTCCACAAGGTCGACATCCGCGACTCAGCCGCGCTGAGGCACGTCTTCACGGGTCGGCGCTTCGATGCGGTCATCCACTTCGCCGGGCTGAAGGCCGTGGGCGAGAGCAGCCGCATCCCGGTTCGCTACTACGACAACAACATCACCGGCACGCTCGAACTGCTGAAGGTGATGGAGGAGCACGGCTGCCGGCGCCTGGTCTTCAGCTCGTCGGCCACCGTCTACGGCGACCCGGCGACCGTGCCGATCACCGAGGACTTCCCGCTCTCGGCCACGAATCCCTACGGCCGCACGAAGCTGTTCATCGAGGAGATCCTGCGCGACCTGTGTGCCGCCGACCCGCGCTGGACCTGCGTGCTGCTGCGCTACTTCAACCCGATCGGTGCCCACCCGAGCGGTCGCATCGGCGAGGACCCGCGCGGCCTTCCGAACAACCTGATGCCGTACGTCATGCAGGTGGCGGTGGGCCGGCTGGCCGAGCTGAGCGTGTACGGAGACGACTACCCGACGCCGGACGGCACCGGCGTGCGCGACTACATCCATGTCGTCGACCTGGCGCTCGGGCACCTGGCGGCGCTGGACCGCCTGGACGGGCTGGGCGGCTGCGTCCCGGTCAACCTGGGCACCGGCCGCGGCTATTCCGTGCTGGAGATGGTGGCCGCCGCGGCGCGGGCCTCCGGGCGCCCGGTGCCGTACCGCGTCGTGGCGCGGCGCCCGGGCGACGTGGCCACCTGCTATGCCGACCCGTCGCGCGCGGCGGAACTGCTCGGCTGGCAGGCGCGGCGCGGCATCGACGAGATGTGCGCGGACCACTGGCGCTGGCAGTCGACCAACCCGGACGGCTACGCCGGGACCTGACCCGCCGACCATCCCGATGTGCTATGATTTCCCGGTCGGTCGTCGCCGTTCCCGTGCCGGGACGTGCCCTCGCCGCGCGGGAGCGGACCAGCCCTTGACCCTGACACCCCTGCGGAGCCTCCTGCGCCTATGGCTGCCGGTGACCCTGGCCGCGGCCGCCGGCTGCCGTCCGCTGGCCATCGAGGCGCCGGTCGACCCGCGCGACCCGAAGGCGCAGGTGCCGCCCGCCGCGGCATCGCCGGCGCTGCCGACCCCGCCTGGCCTGCCACCTGCCGCGGCGCAGGCGCAGGGCGGCTCCTGGTGCCCCGACCTGGACCGCGACGACTGGTCGCAGAGCGCCGGCTGCACGGCCCGCGACTGCGTCGAGACCCTGCATTTCGCCGACCCCGGGACGGGATGGTGCGACCATGTCCCCGACCTGGTCTTCACCCCGCCCGGGGGCGTCATGGCCGGCGACTTCGCGATGCTGTTCGACGGGCCGGCGGGCCAGGGCGGCCTGCTGCACGCGATCTACATCGAGGGGCCCCTATGGACCTGGTTCCCGCAGACGCACGGCAAGAGCCTCGGCCATGCCGTCTCCGCGGACGGCCTGTCCTGGCAGCAGCTGCCCGACGCCCTGACCAACGACCCCTCCTCCGACTGGGACCGCGACCATGTCTGGGCGCCGTCCATCGTGGCCAACCCGGCGGACGGCCTGTGGTGGATGTTCTATGCCGGCGTCACGCGCAATCCCCAGACCGGCTTCCATGAGGAACGCATCGGCGCCGCCACCAGCAGCGACCTGGTCCACTGGCAGCGCGTCACGGTGGGCGGCTGCGACGGCATGAGCGGCCCCGGCTGCCTGCTCGACGCGAACTGGGACTGGTCGGCATGGGACCAGCCGCACGAATGGACGCGCCAGTGCCGGGACCCTCACGTCATCGCCGACCCGGCCACGGGCAGCTGGTACATGGCCTACACGACGGTGCCCGGTCCCTTCCGCTGGACGGGCATCGTGGCCCTGGCGCGGTCGGAGGACCTCGTCCACTGGACCGACCTGGGGCCCCTGTGGTTCACCGAGGGCCGCAAGGCCGAGTCGCCGACGCTGTTCCTGCGCGACGGCCGCGTGCACCTGCTGTGGACGACGGGAGACGACGGCGGCATCGGCCACAGCAGCGCCAGCGGCTTCGAGACCGGCGATTGGGAGCCGCCGCTGCTGGTCCCGGGCTCCGACACCGGCCTGCAGGTGGCGCCCGAGGTCATCGACATGGGACCGTGGCTCCTGCTCGGGTACGTCAAGGAGACGCTGCGCGACCTTCGCTTCCGCGCGCTGGTCGTGGATGCGGACGGCCAGCCGGCGGAACTGCCGATCTCGCGGCTCGAGTGCCGCTGGGTGGGCGCGGCGAACGTGCACCCGGGCGCGGCGGAGGTGCCCAACGGCGTCGACGACAACTGCAACGGCCTGGTCGACGAGCCGGCCGGCCCCTGCCCGGATACCGACGGCGACCTCTACGGCGCGCCCGGCAGCGCCTTCTGCAGCCGCCTGGCCACCGACTGCGACGACGCCGACCCGGCGGTCCATCCCGGCGCCCCGGAAGTCTGCGGCAATGGGCGTGATGACGACTGCGACGGCATCGTCGACGACCCCGAGCAGTGCCGCCCCCGCTGGGGCGGCCCCCTCATCGCTGTCTACTGATGGCGGGCCCGGCGCGGAAGGCGCGGGCTAGTCGGCGAACTCGGCCGCGATGTCGTTGTCGACCACGTAGATGCACATCTCGCGAGCGCCCTTCTCCGTGTACCCGAAGCGGTCACTCAGGTTCGTGATCAGGAACGTCACGTCGGCGCGGATGCGCTGGTCGTAGGTGCGGAAGTCCTCGGTGCCGTAATCCTTGAGCGCGCGCCGGAAGTTGGCATTGCGGAGGAACGGCTCGAGCACCTTCTCCTTGAGGTGGAACACGTAGCGCTTGTGCAGCTCGCCGAAGAGCCGCGTCTCGCGGATGTCGCGGCCCTCGACCAGGATCTCCTGGGTCAGCGTGGCCGAGGTGTACTCGCGCTGCGTGGACTCGCGGAACTCCTGGCGTCGGCCCTCGCGGACGTTGGCGCCGAGCAGCCGGTCCTCGATGGCCGCCAGGAACGGCCCTGTGATCTCCAGCTTCTCGCCCGTGAAGGAGCAGACCGCGGTGGTGCCGGTCTCGTAGTTGAGGGCGAACATGTAGTTCATGATGTCGCGCGCGATCTGGTCCTCGTTGTAGTAGTAGAGGGACTCCTTGACCTCCTGCAGGATCTGGTAGTTGTACATGCGCCGCAGCGAGTCCAGGAACCCGGCCGGCAGCTGCTTGGCCAGGTCCGGGCGCGCCTTGGTGAAGAACCCGCAGAGCGTGTCCATCGTGATGAGCTGGTCGTCGCGCGCCTGCGTCGAGTACAGGTCGTGGAAGATGTCGATGGCGTCGCGCCCGCTGAAGCCGCGGTGCCCCTCGGTCTCCGCCTCGGCGATGATCTTGCGCCGCCGCTTGGCCGTGAAGTTCCGGCGATCGTCCTCGTCCAGCCAGGACGGGATCAGGCCCGTGTAGATCGTCATCTTCAGCAGGTGCAGGTTCTCGTCGCAGTACAGGCGGTACTTCTTCGGGTCGCCGATCCAGTCAAGCATCGCCGGCGACTTCTCGTTGAGCCGGCTCGAGATGATCACGCGCGCGAAGTTCTCCAGGACGCGCGGCAGGAAGCTGTCCTCGATGTGCTTGCCGAAGATGTTCTTGTAGATCTCGACCTCGGTCGACGAATCGAGCACGTACGAGATGTTGATGAACTCGATGCGGTCGGTCAGCGACTGGAACCCGTGGATGTTCTTGTTGTCCTCGGGGTTCATCACGCCCAGGAACAGCGAGTTCACGCGTTCCTCGATCTCGTCGACCTTGTGCACGCCGTCGCTGATGATGTTGTGCAGCTCCAGCAGCCTGTCGCGGTTGTGGCCCTTCAGGTCCATCAGCGCGTAGATGCCGTTGTTCGTGCGCGCGTAACGCGAGAACAGGTAGCGCACCTGGTTGCTGTCCTGCAGGAGCGCGCTGATCCGCCGCTGCAGCAGCGGGTTCGTGATCACGGGTGTGCGCGCCGTGCGGTCGCCGGGATTGAACACGCTGACGCCCTCGCCCAGGCGACGATCCATCTGGTAGGGGCGGGCGTGGATCATGGAGAACACGCGATCGGGGTCGCCCAGCTTGTGCAGCAGCGCCTGGTACAGGGATGTGCAGATGGTGCAGGGCAGGTCGCGGAAGACCCAGTCGTACTCCTTGTTGTACGACAGGTTCCACTTGAACTCGTCGTTCTCGAACAGCAGGTCGAAGAACGCGGGCCGCTGCTCCTTGGGGACCAGCAGGATCGGGTTGTCGTGGCTGGGGCAGGGCACCTCGACGAAGCTCTGCCGCGGGGCCAGGCGGTGCGCCTCGGCGTCGTCGCGCAGGCCTGACCCGTCGCCGGCGTGGTCCAGCAGCGCGGCCAGGCGCTCCAGTACCGGCGGCGCGTCCGGGTCGGCGTGGTCGCCCAGGGCCTGGCGATCCAGGCGCCAGACCACCTCATAGCGCAGGCCGGCCTCGCTGGCGGCGTACTCCTCGAAGCGCCTCAGCAGGTTGTTCAGGAAGATGGATTTCCCGCAGCCCGGAGGCCCGTCGAACATGAAGATCTTGTTCTGCTGCGCGCCGCCGCGGAAGGCGTCGATGGCGCTCATCAACCGGTTCGCGAAGATGCGGTCGGCGAAGAACGGCTGGTCCGTGCCCTCGACGAACAGGCGGCGGAAGTCGTAGGCGATGAAGTTGATGGACTCGGGGTCCTCGGGATACTCGTCGAAGCCCTCGCCCACGTAGGCCCGCACCATGTCGTGGAAGACCTGGTGCACGTTGCGGATGAGCCGCTCGGGGTGCGCCCGCAGCAACTCGAGGAACTGCGTGAACGGCAACGCCTGCGAGCGGTCCAGCCCGCGCTGGGCCGCGCGCAGGGCGGCCATGGCCTGGCTGATCGGCTCCCGGCTCAAACCAGCCCCCGGCTCAGCTTGCGGTCCTTCATGGTGTAGCGCACGCGCTGCCATTGGATCTCCGCCTCTTCCGGCGCCTCGACCGTCGGCGCCAGCCCGGGCAGGGTCGGCTGCTTCGTGTCGGGCTTCCTGATCGCCTTGACCTCGGTGGTCTCCAGCTGGACCTTGCCGCCCCACAGGAATTCCAGGCCCAGCAGCGTGTTGTGGACGTAGTCCTTGACCAGGGGCTTGCCCTCGAAGGCGTGCTGCAGGCTCAGTGCGCCATCCTTGGCGTCCACGCCCTCGACCGTCACCAGCGGCGGGTGGTAGAGCTGGTCCAGCAGCATCTGCCGGTAGTCGACGGCGCTGCGGCTCTTGACGAACCAGCGCCAGACCATGCGCTTCTCGTCCAGGACGCGGTCGGCCACGAACAGGTCATGCCGGTCGGTGAAGTCCTGCTCGACGAACGTGTTGACGAACAGGAAGTCGTTGAGGTTCTCGCGAACCCGGAAGATGAACTCGCGCCCGGTGCCGGCGCCGGTGTCGAAGCGCCGGCGCTGGTCGGCGTCCAGCAGTCCCAGGAACTCGCGGCTGTAGCGACCCTTGTCGGCCGCCTCCTCGATGAAGTAGAACAGGCGCATGCCCAACGCGTAGGGATTCAGGCCGACGCGGGGCATGGCCGTGACGGCCGCGTTGACGCGCGCGAAGTCGACCTCGTGCCCGGAGATGCGATCGTCGCGCATGAACAACGTCTCATGCCAGTAGCTGGCCCAGCCCTCGTTCATGATCTTGGTGCGGATCTGCGGCTGGAAGTAGAGGGAAGTGTTGCGGACGATCTCGACGATCGTCTTCATCCACTTGTTCTCTTCGCGGTTCAGGAACTCCGAGTGCTCCAGGACGAACCGCATCACGTCGCGCCGGCCGCGCTCGCGGGGCGGGCGCGCCTTCTCGAACATGGCGCGGAACTCCGGGTGTCGGGCCTGGACACCCTTGAAGAACTCATCCTCGCCGGCGTCGCCGGCGCGGCGGCGCGCCTCGTTGAACCGCTCGATCTCCTTCACGTAGTCGCCGATGCGGACCTTCTTCTCGTCCTGCAGGAAGATGTCGAAGTAGTAGTCCACGCGGGCCGGGAAGGCGTCACGGGCCGGTCGCATCCGCTCGGCGAGCAGGCCGTGGTAGTCGACCAGGTTGTCCAGGGATCGGGCGAACTCGATCACGTAGTCGACCCAGCGCCCCTTCTCGGAGCGCAGGCGGGCGATGACCCGCTTGTCGGCCAGGGCCTGGCCGGCGAAGTCGTCGTCCCAGGTGTGGGCGAAGTAGAGGTTGTTCTGGAAGAAGTCGATGTGGCCCAGCACGTGGTAGAAGATCATCACGTTGAGCCAGTCGGGATTGTTGTCGTTGTAGAAGCTGATGGCCGGGCGGGTGTTGACCACCGTCTCGAACGGGTTGTTCGGGTACAGCTCGTAGCGGCCCTTGCCCTGCAGCACCTCGACGTCGTGCACCCAGTAGTCGTACATCGTGGGGATCATGACCTTGGGCGACAGTTCCAGGAGGTCGCGATTGGTCACCACGTACTCGAGGGTCTCGTCGGCGAAGCGCAAGCCGGCGTCGCGGGCGCGCTCCTTGCAGCCCTCCATGATGCGCTTGGCGTGCTGGTCGATCAGTTGCATCGGCGCCGCCTATTCGCTGATCAGGGCCTTGATGCCCTCGATGATCCTGGTTTCCTCGGCGTTCTCGGACATCACGTCCAGGCGCAGCTGCTTGCGCCGGCTCTCCAGCAGCCCCGACGCCTTCAGGTACTTCTCGACTTCGGTCTGGCCGGGCGAGCCGAACGAGCCCTCGGCCACGGTCACGCCGATGCGGGCGGCGTAGGCCATCATCCGCTCGATCTCGGGCAGGCATTCCTTGCCCTCGCTGTCCCAGTCGTCGCCGTCGGTGCCGTGGAAGACGTAGATGTTGTAGTCGCGGGCAAGGCTCTCGCGCTCGACGATCTCGTTCACCAGCTTGAACGCCGAGGCGACCTTGGTGCCGCCGGCCACGCGGCTGTTGTAGTAGGTGTAGAAGTCGCCGACCTCCTTGGCCTCGGTGTCGTGCAGCACGAACCGCGAGGTGACCTGGCCGGCGTACTGGTAGAGGATCCAGCTGTAGATCATGACGTGCTGGCTGACCACGACGTCGGTGGGCTTGCCGCTCATCGAGCCCGAGTAGTCGCGCAGGAAGAAGATGACCGCCTGCGACTCGAAGTCCTTCTCTCGCGAGAGGATGCGGTAGACCTTGTCGCGCGGGGCGGCCATGAACGAGCTGGTGTCGGCCGGCTCGCCGGGCACCAGGCGGCCCAGCGCCACGTTGGTCTCGACGATCTTGCGCAGCGTCGCCTTCTTGTCCAGCAGCTGGCCGAAGCCGCGATGGCGGTCGGTCAGGTCGTAGCTGTAACGCGTCAGCGACCGCCGCTTACCCTTGTCCTTGAGGTTGGGCAGCTTGAACTGCTCGGTCAGGATGCGGCCCAGGTCGTAGGCGTTGGACTCGATCTCGTGGCTGGCGCCGTCGCCCTGGCCGGGGCCGGCGCCGCCGCCGTCGCCGTCCTGGGGGCGGACGGGCTGCTCGCCGATGACCTCGCCCTCCTGCTCGGGGCCGCTGCCGCCCTGGGCGCCGCCGCCGTCGCCCTCCTCCTTGAAGCGGGGATCGTGGATCAGCTTCTCCTCGACCGTGGTGGGCACCACCACGACCTTGCCGCGGCCGCCCTTGCCCGGCTTGACCAGCTTGCCGATGCGGATCTTGCGCGGGAAGCCGTCGGCCTCCCGGCGGTTGTCCCGCTCCATGAGGTCGTCGAGCGAGCCCAGGCGCGCGATGGGGGCCGCGGTCGGCGGCGCGAGCGCCTGCAGCCGGTCCAGGTCGCCATGGGTGTAGAACGAGTTCACCACGGACTCGAGGGGCGTCAGGCCGGGCGTGTAGTCGGGCCGGGCTGGCGCCTCCGGCAGGCCATGCTGCCCGCCGCGCTCCAGCTCGGCGCGCAGGCGCGCCTCGCGCGCCGGGTCCAGCCCGGCGGCCCGCAACTGCTCCAGCCATGTCCGCGCGCGGTCGTCCATGCCTAGTTCTCGTCCTCCTGCGTGCAGAAGTACTCGATCGTCTTCTGCGCACAGGTGCGGCAGTAGCCCAGCTTGCCGAGCATGGTGTCGATCATGCGGTCGTAGAGCTTCTGGTTCTCCTCGTTGGTCCGGTTGGCCAGGGCGCCGATCAGGCTGCCCGCCCCGGCGATGTCGCTCTTGAGCCGAACGTCGGTCACGGCCTTGACCAGCTCGAGGTTGTCCATGAAGTCGTAGTTCGGGTCCAGCGAGATCTTCTGCCCGTAGATCTTGCGGATCGAGGTGCGGAACGTCTCGCGCTGCTCGTCGGTCTTCAGCGACAGGCGCTCCTCGATGCTCTTGATGAAGCGCTCGTCCACCTTCAGCGCGCGCAGCTCGCCCGTCTGCGGGTCCTTGTACTTCCACATCTTGTCCGGGCCCAGGTGCTCGGCGTCGATGCCGATGATCATGTTGACGTAGTTCAGCACGTCCTTCCGGATGGCCTGGGGCTCGTCCATGTAGGCGTTGAACATCTCGGTCATGATGCGCTCGCGGTACAGGCCGCGGGCGGTCTTCAGGTCCTCCAGGTACTTCGCGCGGTCGTTGTTGTCGTGCACGTAGTCCAGGATGACGCGCTCGATCGCCTTGAAGACGTCGTAGGCGAACATGCACTCGCCCTCGTTCGTCTCCGAGCTCTCCACCATCAGCTGGATGGCGCGGCCCAGGTTGCGCTGGCCCAGGCCCTTCTGGCCGAAGCGCGCCGTGATGTCGGTGTCCTGGCTCAGCGTGTCGATGACCTCGGCCAGGGCCTTGATGCTCTTCTCGCCGGCCACCTCGCCGGCCGCCAGCTTCATCGTCTCGATGGGCGTCAGCTTCTCGCTGCGCGGCAGGCGCGTCAGGATGGCGGCCACCGAGGCGGCGTAGTTCAGGTTCGGGTCCTGGTGGAGCACCTCGCGGTTCAGTGTCGTCTTGGTCTCGCCGCCGATGGCGTACTGGGTCAGCTGGCCCTGCAGCCGGTAGTTTGTGTTGTGCGACACGTAGCACACGCGGCAGCGGTCGATGATCGGCGCCTCCTCCTTCTCGGCCAGGAAGCGGTTGAACTCGCTGTTGTTGCTGGTGGCGATGATCAGCGTGTCGATCGGCCACCTGAAGCCGTCCATCTCGATGGTGCGGTTCTGGATGACGCCCAGATAGACCTGCACCAGGTCCTTCTTGTTCTTGAACATCTCGTCCGAGAAGTGGATGCCTCCGCCGGCCACGCGCGCCAGTGCGCCGCGGCGCAGGTCGAAGCGGTAGGGGTTGTTCGTGTCGGTGATGTGCAGCAGCCGCTGGATGGACTCCTCGCCCAGCAGGTCCACCGCGCTGCTGGTGATCTTGTCCTTTGCCGGGTACTTGCCGGTGACGGTGCCCAGGCTCTCGGTCAGCGGCACCGCGAAGGTCTCGACGTGCTTGAGCATCTCGACCAGGCTGCCGTCGTGCAGGCGGCGCAGGTCGCTCCAGATGTAGCCGCTGCAGGCGCCCAGGGGGCGGTAGTTGGCGTACATCCGGTCCAGCTGCTCGTCGCTGAAGCCCACCTTGCGGGCCAGGTAGTCGCGGCTCTCCCCGGGGGTCTCCAGGAGGTTCATCGCGAGCACCGCGGGGTCCTCGTAGGTCTGGCTCTCGATGGCCGCAATCCGGCCGTATGTGCCGATTCTGTCCAGGCCGGTGAAGCGGAAGCTGTAGCGGCGGTTGGCTTCCTGGGCCAGGAACTCCCGGTACAGGCGGCTGACGTACTCCACGAAGAAGGTCTTGCCGTTGCCGGGCTCGCCGACCAGGACATAGGCCATCTCCTGCGATGACCCGCCCTCGGCCGCATCCTTGACGTATGAGACGAAACTGTTGATTTCGTCATACATCCCGACGATGTGTTTCTTCCCGTCCCGGAAGATCTTGAAGTCGTAGGTCGTCTTGCCGTTGACCACCACCTTCTCGATGGGCGCGTCGAGGATCATGCGGCTGATCGCCTCGAAGGCGTTCTCGAACCGCCTCTCGCCGCCCTTGAGGGCCAGCAGGTGGTTGTGCAGCGTGTTCTTCCGGTTCTCGATCATGGTCGACCCCCGTCAGGATCCGCCGGGCCGGGGCGTCATGCGCGTCCGGCCGGGAGGTTGGTGGACTCATCCCGCGAACCGCGTGCCCGCAAGGCGCGTGCCGGTTCCAGGGCTGTCCGCAGTCCGGTGGGATTTCTCAAGATGCGCGTCCGCTGCGAGGCCCGCCGGCCGAAGCCAGGGCCACCCCTGAAGGAACGAAAACAGCGGCTCGGTGGCCAGTGTTCCCAGCGGCGCAGCGGCCCGCCGGGGCCATTCGTGCTCGCCGTTCCGCCGGACGGAACGGCCCCGGGACATGATGGCACCGGCAACACCGGACCGGTCCCTGTCGGGCCGCGGGCCCGGGTGCCCGGAGGCGGGCCATGTCCACAGGCAACGCCGGGAAACGTCGCGCGCCGTTCGGCCACGTGCTGAACGTCGATGGCCGCGACTGCTTCTACGACGTCCACGCCAACAGCCTGCTCGAGGTCGAGCCGCCGCTGGCCGCCGTGTTGCCTCGCTATGGCCTGGAGCCGCGCCGTGCGCTGCTGGCCGACCTGGCACCGCGGTTCGGCGCCGCGACCGTCCGCGCCGCCTTCGCGGCGATCGAGCGCGGGCGGCGCGAGCGCGGGCTCTTCCTGGCGGGCCGACCGCGCCTGGTGCCCCCGCCTTTGCGGTGGTCGCGAGCCGGCCACTGCGACCGCGACCTGCAGCATCTGGTGCTGACGGTGACCGAGCGCTGCAACCTGCGCTGCCGCTACTGCGCGCACGGCGGCCACCTGGACTGGGTCCGGCCGCATGGTTCATCGGCGATGCCGGAGGCGACGGCCGTCCGGGCCGCGCGCTGGTTCCTCGACCGCGCCGACGGCGCGCGGTCGCCCGTGATCTCCTTCTACGGCGGCGAGGCGCTGCTCGAGCCGGACCTGGTCGCGGCCGTGGTGGCCGCCGTCCGCGCGCATCCGGCGGGCGGGCGCGTCCGGTTCGCCGTCGACACGAACGGCGTGCTGCTGGACGAGCGCGTCATCGACCTGGTCGCGACCGAGCGCATGCACCTGCAGGTGAGCCTGGACGGACCCGCCGCCGCGCACGACCGGCATCGCGTGGACGCCGCCGGACGACCGACGCACGCCGCGATCGAGGCCGGGCTGGACCGCCTGCTGGCGCGCGACCCGGCGGCCGCCACGCGGCTCGTCTTCAACGTCACGCTGGCGCCGCCGGTCGACCTGGACGCGGTGGCCGAATATTTCGCGGCCTTCCCGCCGTACCGGCGGCGCGGCCTGGCCGGTGCGCCGCAATTGCGGGTGGGGTTGGCCGACCTGCGCGGGCTGGATTGGGCCGCCGACGCCGGGCAGGCAGGAGCGCCGGCCGAGCCGTTCGCGCGGCAGGAGCGGCGCTTCCTGGCGGCGCTGAGCGCCGGGAACCACGCCGCCGCAGGGCCCGTGGCGCGCGCCCTCTGCGAGCCCGTGCTGATCCGCTGGCATCACCGCTCGCGCCGGAGCCCGGGCCCGACGTGGACGCCCGGCGGCAACTGCCGACCGGGGCGGCGCAAGCTCCATGTGATGCCGGACGGTTCCCTGCACCCGTGCGAGCGGACCGGCAACGCGATGCCGATCGGCGATCTCGCGACGGGCCTCGAGCCGCGGCGCGTGCGTCGTCTGCAGCAGGGTTTCCATCAGGCCGTGTCAGCGGGTTGCGCCGACTGCTGGGCGCTTCGGCGCTGCGGCGCCTGCTTCGCGACGCAGGCCGCGGCCGCCAGTGCAGGCGGAGCCGCGGGTCTGGCGGAGGAGTGCGCGCGCCTGCGGCGCGCCGAGGAGCGGAACCTGGCCCTGGTGGTGCGCGCGTTGCGGCTGCCGGAACGCACGAGGGCCTGGCTGGAGACGACCACCGTCGGTTGAGAAGCGCGCCCGTCGCGGCGCCGGAAAGGACAGCGATGTTCAAGGAGCTCGAGAGCACGAACCGGGATCAGGAACTTGGCAAGGAGCCCGAACCCGGCACGCCGGCGCCGGCGGCCGATTGCGAATGCACGTGCGTGGAGCCGGCTCCCGCCGACGGCGACGAGGCGCCGGCCGGAAACCGGTCGCTGACCCAGACCGGTGTGCACTGGGTTCTCAACGGCTGACCGGTCGGGCGCACGGCCGGCGGCAGGCCTGAGCCGCTCAGTCGTCGGCCAGTGGCCTTACGCCGTCGGCGCGTCGACCTTCGAGGTAGATGATCGGCTCGCGTCCCGGGAGCTTCACGCGCCAGCCGTCGACGATCCACAGAAGGCCGCCTTCGAACATGGGAGTGGTGAAGTCCGGGGCGCGTGCCAATGCTGACTCCACGACCTGCACCATGACTTCGCCGGGGGACAGGCGATCGTCGCGCATCCATTCCCGCAGGGCTCCAGCGGTCGACGCATCCCTGTCCGGCAACGTCTTGCTCGAAGTGAAAATCCGTCCATCGGAGAGTCGATAGTCGCTGGCGAGGGTGATTCGCTCGAGTTTGCCCAACCGAAAACCGTGCAGGCTGACGGGGATCGCCGGAGTGGTGTCCTTCGCCATCAGGAGTTCCTCGGCCACTTCGCGGGTCAGATCTGGTTCCCCGCGGCGCTGCGTGGCCACGACCTCCGTTCCCCGGAGTCCCTGCTTGTAGAGCGTGATCTGGCGCCCGTTCTTCATGTAGTTCGAGACCTGAACTTCGAAGTCGTCCCCGCCCAATGGCACTGCCAGTCCGACCACCATCAGCACCGACAGGGCCACTGTGGCGCCGATGCGTTGCCGCGCAAGGCGGCGCTCCCGCCGCGCGAGCGGCACCGCGAGCGAGGCGCGTATCGCGCGCCGCGCCGCCGTCGGGTCCGGCAGCGGACCGGCGGCTTCGCGCACAAGCCGGTTCAGGCTGTCGAGCCCTATCCGGCCGTCGTGGCTGTCGCGGTCAATCGTCATCGTCGTCCCCGTTCCGGCGAGTCTTCCCGGCTCCGTGGCGATCGTCCCGTTCCGGCGTCCCCATCCCGTGCACCGCTGCCAAGGGCGCGGCGGACAGCCCGCGTTCCTCGGCCACGATGGCGTCGACCATCCGCCTTTCCCCGGGCGTCAGCGCCCGCTCCCGGTGCAGCGCCTCCGCCAGCTGCGGACGGCCCCGCTTCAGCAGCGACTTGACCGTCTGCGGCTTGACGCCCATCAGCAGCGCCGTGTCGGCGATCGAGTACTCCAACTGCACGTGCAGCACGTAGGCATCCCGCCGCTGCGGCGACAGCTCCTGGATCGCCAGCCGCAACCGCGCCAGCAGCGCCGCGCGGTCCTGCTGCGCGATCGGGTCCGGACTGAGCGACCCGGGCTGGTGCCGACGCAGGAACTCGGCCTCGGAGGCCTTCCGGTGCCTCCGGTAGTGCCGCGGCAGCACCCGCCGCCTCGCGATGTGGAACAGCCAGACCCCGAACGATCCACGCTGGAGGTTGAAGCGCCCGAGGTGATCCAGCGCGTACAGGAACGTCTCCTGCGTCAGGTCCTGTGCCACCTCGGCGTCCCCGACGCAGGCCGCGAGGTAGCGGTAGACATGGTCATGGTATTTGTCGAAGAAGAGTCGGAACTGGTCCGTGTCGACCCTGGCCAGCTGCAGCCAGCGCTGCTCCAGCTCCAGGTCGTCCGCCGTGGCCTCGAGGAGGCCGCGCGACGACTCCATGACCACTTCCTGGTCCGGGCCGCGTTTCCACCCAAGAAGTCCAGTCAGCTTCATTCCGTGGGCACCCGCATCGGGGAATTTCCGCAGCCGGACCACCCGGCGCTTGTTACAATCATAACATGCCCGGCCGGTCGTGCCTCTATTCGTAGGCCTTCGGCACGGCGCAGATGAACACGAACGGCTCGCTGCCGGTATTCCGGAACTGGTGGATGTCGCCCGGCGCCACGAAGGCGAAGTCGCCGGGCGCCAAGGGGTTGAGCCGCCCTTCGCCATCGACCAGGGCACCCTGTCCGCTGATGACGTAATTCACGTGCTCGACATCGTGGCTGTGGTGGGGCGAATGGCCACCCGGCGCCACCGTGAACACACGGAACGAGAAGTTCGGGGCGCCATCGGCGCTGCCGACCACCAGCTGCTTGGTGATGTCGCGGACGCCGTCCATCGCCACGGGGGTCGTGGGGACGTCGGCGAGCTTGCGGATGATCATGGCCTCGAACCTCCGGGTGGCGCCTGGGAGCCGGACCGGGTAAAGATAGTCCGGCGTGTGCGCCGGCGCACGGCCGACCGCCCGATGGGAGCGGCCGGAGTGGCCGGGGTGAACGGCGCGCCCCGGGGCGCGGCCGGGCGGCGATGAAGAGGCGGGAGCGCAGGGCGATGGCGGAAGACCTGGTGATCAACGCGCGGGTGACCATTCCCGCGGCCGAGCTGGAGTTCACCGCCAGCCGCGCCTCGGGGCCCGGCGGGCAGCACGTCAACACGGCCGACACGCGGGTGCAGCTGCGCTGGAACGTGGCCGGCTCCACCGCGCTGGGCGAGGTGCAGCGCCAGCGCGTGCTGGCGGCGCTGGCCTCGCGCCTGACCGAGGGCGGCGACCTGCTGCTGGCCTGCGCCACGCACCGCAGCCAGCGCCGCAACCGCGAGGAGGTGGCCGCGCGCCTGGCCGAGCTGGTGCGGCGCGCGCTGGTGCCGCCGCGCCCGCGCCGGCCGACGCGGCCCACGGCCGCCTCGCGCGTCAAGCGGCTGGACAGCAAGAAGCGGCGAGGGGCGGTCAAGCGCGCGCGGGGGCGGCCCGCGGGCGAGGACTGAACGGCGGGGCGGGCCCGCCGGCGGAGGCGACGATGGACGCGAACGTTCTGATCGAGAGGCTCGAGGCGGGCGCCGCCGCGCTGGCCGGCGCGACCGCCGGCGTTGCGGACGCCGAGGCCGGCTGGCGCCCGGAGGCCGGCCGCTGGTCGCTGGTGGAGATCGCCTGCCACCTGCTGGACGAGGAGCGCGAGGACTTCCGCGTGCGCCTCGACTACACGCTGCACCGCGCGGGCGATGCCTGGCCCGCCATCGACCCGGTCGGCTGGGTGCAGGCGCACGGCTACGCGGAGCAGGCGCTGGGCGCAACCATGGAGGCGTTCGCCGTCGAGAGGCGCCGGTCTCTGGCCTGGCTGCGCGGCCTGTCGCATCCGGATTGGGACGCGACCTACCACCATCCGAAGTTCGGCTCCATCCGCGCCGGCGACCTGCTGGCCTCGTGGTGCGCGCACGACGTGCTGCACCAGCGGCAGATCGCCCAGTGGCATTGGCGGCGGCTGCAGGAACAGGCGGCGCCGTTCGGCACAGGCTACGCCGGGCAGTGGTGACGGCGTGACCGGGGCGCGGCCGGACCTTGCGGAGCACTACGGGCAGCCGGGGTTGCTGGAGGCCATCGAGCGGGCGCTGGCGGCGGCGGGCGGCGGCGCGTCAGGCGCCGAAACGGCGGCCGACAGCGCAGCAGCCGCGGCGGACCTGCTGGCGCGCGTCGACGAGTTCCATCCCGGCGGCCGCGCGGCCACCGAAGAACTGGCGCGCCTGGCGCGGCCGCTGCCCGGCGAGCGCGTGCTGGACCTCGGCTGCGGGATCGGCGGGCCGGCCCCCAGGTTGCGCCGGTTGGTGGGAGCGTCCGGGGGGGTGACCGGCGTCGACGCCGTCGGCGAGTACTGCCGGACCGCGCGGGCGCTGGCCGCGCGCACGGCGGACACTGCCGACGTCGTGTTCGTCGAGGCCGACGCCACCGCGCTGGACCTGACCGGACCGCGGTTCGACCTGGCCTGGTCCCAGCAGGCGCAGATGAACGTGCCCGACAAGGCGGCCTGGGCGGCGGCCGTGGCGCGGCACCTGCGACCGGGCGGACGCTACGCCTGCTTCGAGACCTTCACCGGGCCCGTCGATGAGGTTCTGTATCCGGTGCCGTGGGCGCGCGGCGCGGGCACGAGCCACCTCGTCGCGCCCGACGCATGGCTGGCCGCGCTGGAAGCGGCTGGGCTGCGCGCGCGCGCGTGGATCGACGCCACCGCGACGACGATCGCCTGGCTGGACCAGGCGGTGGCGGACCAGCGGAGGCTGGCGGCGGCTGCCGACCCTGCCGCCGCGGTCAGCGTCCGCCTGCTGCTGGGCCCGGACGCCGCGTTGATGTCGCGCAACCTGCGCGCGAACCTGGCGGACGGCCGGCTGCGCGTCTTCCTGGGCGTCTTCACGCGCGACGGCTGAGGGGCCGGCCGGGGGTGGCGCGCCGTTGCGAGCGCCCGGGCGCGTCGTTATCCTGCCGGGGTTGAGCAGACACCGGGCCGACGGCTCCCCGCGGAGCGCGCCCGCCACCATAAGCCAGGGGAGAGGACCATGGAGCACAAGCTGCCCGAGCTGCCGTACGCGCGCAACGGCCTGGAGCCGCACATCTCGGCCGAGACGCTGGACTACCACTACGGCAAGCACCACCAGGCCTACGTCACCAACCTGAACAACCTGGTCAAGGGCACCGAGTTCGAGAGCGCCTCGCTGGAGGACATCGTGCGCAAGGCCCCGGCCGGCGGCGTCTTCAACAACGCCGCGCAGGTCTGGAACCACACCTTCTACTTCACCGGCATGGGCCCCAAGGGCGGCGGCGAGCCCACCGGCGCGCTGGCGACGGCGATCAACGCCGCGTTCGGCTCGTTCGCGGAGTTCAAGACGAAGTTCACGGCCAGCGCCGTCGGCAACTTCGGCTCGGGCTGGACCTGGCTGGTGAAGAACGCGCAGGGCGGCGTCGAGATCGTCAACACGAGCAACGCCGACACGCCGCTGCGCACGCCCAACAAGCCCGTGCTGACGGTCGACGTCTGGGAGCACGCCTACTACGTGGACAAGCGCAACGCGCGGCCGGCGTATGTCGAGGCGTGGTGGAACGTCGTGGACTGGAGCGTGGCGGGGCAGAGGTTCGGGGGGTAGCGCGTCGCGCAGTCTCGACGATGATGTGAAGCCGGCGGCCCTGAAGGCCGCCGGCTTCTTCTCGATCATGGCGCAAGGCCGTCCTCCTACCTCCGCACCCTGAAATTATCCAGCTCGAACACCACCGGCGCCTGGGGCCGCGGCAGGTAGACCAGGATCAGGTCCAGGTCTGAGGTGTCCAGCGGGCGGGTGCCGTCGGCGAGCATGGCGCCGGGCAGTTCGAACCGCACCGTGCGCCAGCGGCGGTCGGCGAAGAAGCCCAGGCGGGCGCCGCGGTTCTCGCGCGTGCCGAGGAAGTCGTCCAGCCGGAGCGACATGGGCACGCTGTCGCCGGGGGCGATGACGACGCGCACGTCGAATTCCAGCGTGCGGTAGTCCGACCAGTCGTGCGAGAAGCGGCGGACCTTGACGCCCGGCCAGTGGTCGGGCGGCCCGCCGGTCACGCGCAGCACGCCGGTGGGTCCGTGCGGGCCGTCCGGCACGCGCGTGAACTGGAGCCGCGTCTGGAAGTTGCTGGTCCAGATCCAGTGTTCGCGGCCTGTCTCGAAGTCGGCGATCAGGGGGAACGATCGCCGCGACTCGTAGCTGGCCGCGATCACGCCCGGCAGGTAATAGAGCTGCGCCGGGATGCTCAGCAGCAGAGCCGTCATCAGCGCCAGCCCCGCGCGCCGGCGATGCCCCTTCCACAGCACCAGCCCGGTGACGATGCCGATCCCGACCAGGTCGAGCAGGAAGTCCTTCACCAGCGCCGAGCGCCCGAACAGCGGCTGCAGGAACTCGACCATCGCGCCGGCGACCATCGCGGCCAGCGTCGCATACCACAGGCGGCCGCGCAGGGGGCCGCGCCAGTAGAGCAGGATCGTCACCGCCGCCAGCAGCACGACGTGGAACTGGTCGCCGAGGGGGGCGATGGCGGGATGACGCCTCAGCGCGATCGGCACCGTCACGAAGAACGGCAGCGTGACCAGCAGCATCACCAGGACCCACAGCCAGCGACGGCGCAGCAGACGCGGCATCGGCAGCGCAGGCACGTGCCGGTCCGGGCGCTCGAGGCGGGGCCATCTCATGTGCGCGGCTTCCAGATGACCTGCTTGCGGCCCAGCAGGAACTGCCAGAAGGCGTGGGCGCTGGCCAGGTTCAGCACGCACAGATAGGTGGCCATCGCGATGGGACGGGGCGCGCCGCGGCCGTCGCGCGCGGCGAAGTGGCCCCAGATCGCCGCCGCGTAGAACAGCAGCTGCGCCGCCATGGCCGCCTTCCAGAAGGCGGTGCCGGCGCGGTTGGCCAGCAGCCAGGCCGAGACCAGGCAGCCGGCCATGAACACGAACGCCAGGTAGCGCAGCACCTTGTGCGACCACAGCTGCCAGGCGAAGATCCCGAACCGCGAGACGTCCAGCAGCGCCGCCATGTCCTTCAGCGCGTGGAAGGCGCGCAGCGACACGCGCACGCGCATGCGGTACTCGTCGCCCGTGGCGGCCAGCGCGTCCTCGTAGAGCAGCGCCTCGGGCTGGTAGACCACGCGGTGGCCCTGCTCGCGCACGCGCAGTGGTTGCACGAAGTCCGGCAGCTGGTCGGCGCGCATCGGGATGTAGAGCGCGCGCCGGATGGCGTCCACGCCGCCGTCGACGCCGACGACCGAGCCGAGCCGCGTCTCCCATTCCCGCAGGCGGTTCTCGTAGCGCATGTAGGCGGAGCAGCCCTCGCCGCTGAGCGAGCCGTCGGGCGCCTTGTAGACCATGCGACCGGTCACGTAGCCCACGTCCGGGTCGGCGAAGCACTCGACCAGCCGGCTGACCGTGTCGGGGGCGTAGAGGGAGTTGGCGTCGGAGAACACGATGATCTCGCCGGCGGCCTGCGGCATCGCCAGGTTCAGGGCGCTGGTCTTGCCGGCGCGTGGCTCCTGGCGCAGCACGCGCACGCGCGGGTCGCCGATGGCGCGCACCAGGTCGTCGGTCCCGTCGTCGGAGGCGTCCGAGACCACGATGACGTCCAGCCGGTCGGCCGGGTAGTCCTGCGCCAGCTTGTTGCGCACGGTGGCGGTGATGTGGCGGGCCTCGTTGAAGGCGGCGATCAGGACGGTGACGCGGGGGCGGGGCGCTCCCTGGCTCGATGGCGCTCCCTGGCTCGATGGCGCGCCCTGGCTCGATGGCGCACCCTGGGTCGCTGGCGAGCCGAGCGGGCGCGGCTCGATGCGCCGGTCCAGCACCTGCCCCAGCAGGCGGGCCGCCAGCGGGTAGCCGACGTAGACGTACACCAGCTTGGCCAGGCACAGCCAGAAGACCACGGTCCAGAACGTCACGCGGCGGCCCTCCCGGGTCCGGTTGAGGAGGCTATGGTGGCATCGGCAGGCGCCGAAGCCCTCATGATAGCCGGTTTTCCGGAAGTTGTTATCTTCCCGGCGCCACGATCACCGCAGGGCGCCCCCGACGCAAGCGAATAGCGCGCAAATTTTCGCTTTATTTTCGCCACCGGTCGTGCTATCGTGATGGCGAAATCCCCAGACTGAACCCCGGCGCCGGTTCCATCGCCGCGAAGACCGCGCGAAGGCCGCCGGCGTCGTCCGCAAGGAGCACCGTCATGAACTGGACCGCGCTGTTGAACGCCGAGGTGGAAGCGAACTACCAGGCCACGGACGCCCTGATGGCGATGGTCGGCGATGCCGACCTGGGCTGGAAGCCCGCCTCGGGCCGCAACTGGATGACCACCGGCCAGCTGCTGATGCACCTGACCAACGCCTGCGGCTTCTGCTGCCGCGGGTTCCTGACCGGCGACTGGGGCATGCCCGAGGGCGGCTGCGAGGGGGCGCCGGAACCCGGACAGGAGATGCCGATGGAGGCCATGCTGCCCCCGGCCGAGGCGCTGCCGACGATCGGCAGCGTGGCCGAGGCGCGGCGCCTGCTGGCCGAGGACCGCAAGCTGGCGCTGGACATGATCCGCGAGGCCGGCGAGGCGAAGCTGGCCGACATGATGGTGGCCGCGCCCTGGGCCCCGCAGGACCAGCAGCCGCTGGGCCGGCAGTTCCTGGGCATGATCAGCCACCTGCAGACCCACAAGAGCCAGCTGTTCTACTACCTCAAGCTCATGGGCCGCGACGTCAACACCATGCACATGTGGGGCATGGCCTGAGCGGACCGGGCGCAAGGCCCGCATGAACGAGGGCGCCGGTCCCGCGACCGGCGCCCTCTTCCGTTCAGTTGCCCGACGGTCGCAGGCTACCGTCCGGCCTCGTAGCTCGCCAGCGCCGCCATGTTGACGATCTCGTCCACGGTGGACTCGAGTGACACCATGTGGATCGGCTGCTTGAGACCTACCAGCAGCGGCCCGATGATCTCACGGTTGCCCATGTGGCCGACCAGCTTGTAGGCGATGTTCGCGCTCTGCAGGTCCGGGAACACGAACACGGTCGCCGGCCCGTTAAGCTTGCTGCCCGGCAGGAGCTTCTCCAGCTGGCCCGGCAGCACGGCGGCGTCGGCGCGCATCTCGCCCTCGACCCGCAGTTCCGGGTGCTCGCGGTGCAGGATCGCCACCGCCTCGCGGGCCACGCGGGCCTCGGGCCGGTCGTTGTCGCCGAACGTCGAGAACGAGAGCATCGCCACGTTCGGGTCCAGGTCGAAGTGGCGGCCCACCTCGCAGGCCTGCACGGTGATGTCGGCCAGCTGCCGGGCGTCGGGCTTGAAGTTCACCGTGGTGTCGGCGAACACGTAGGCGCGGCCCTCGATCAGCAGCACGTGCATGCCGACGACGCGGGAGACGCCCTCCTTCAGCTCGGCCAGCGAAAGCACGATCTTCAGCGTCTCCACGTAGGAACGCTGGGCGCCGCAGACCATGCCGTCGGCCTCGCCCGCGCGCAGGAGCATGCAGCCGTGGTGGATCGGCAGCTGCACCATGCGGCGCGCCCGTTCCAGGTCGTAGCCGTGGCGGGCCTTCTCCTTGAAGAGCATCTGGGCCAGTTCCTCGTGGCGGTCGCCGCCCGAGGAATCGACGATCTTGACGCCCGTCAGGTCGATATTCAGCTCGCCGGCGCGCTTGCGGATGACGTCGGGCCGGCCCAGCAGCGTCGGCTTGGCGAAGCCCTCGCCGGCCACGACGCGGCAGGCCTCGAGCATGCGGTCGCTCTCGCCGTCGGCGAAGATGATCCGCTGCGGCGCCCGCTTGGCCGCCGCGCGGATGTTGTGCATCACCAGCAGCGAACGGTTGGTCATGCTCTCGAGGCGCTCGCGGTAGGCGGCCCAGTCGGTGATGGGCACGCCGGCGACGCCGCCCTCGCAGGCGGCCTTGGCCACCGCGAACGCGACGCGCGACAGCACGCGCGTGTCGAACGGCTTGGGGATGATGTACTCGGGGCCGAACTCGAACTGCTGGCCGCCGTAGGCCGCCGACACGTACGAGGGCACCGGCTCGCGGGCCAGGTCGGCCAGCGCGTGCGCGGCCGCCAGCTTCATGTCCTCGGTGATGGCGCGGGCCCGCACGTCCAGGGCGCCGCGGAAGATGAACGGGAAGCCCAGCACGTTGTTGACCTGGTTCGGGTAGTCCGAGCGGCCCGTGGCCATGATCAGGTCGTCGCGCGCGGCCATCGCGTCCGGGTAGGAGATCTCGGGATCCGGGTTCGCCATCGCGAAGACGATGGGCTTCGCGTTCATCGAGCGCACCATGTCCTGGCTCACCAGGCCCTTGACCGAACAGCCGTAGAACACGTCCGAGCCCTTCATGGCGTCGGCCAGCGTGCGGTTCTTCGTCTCGTGGGCGAAGTACTCCTTGTACTTGTTCATGCCCTCCTTGCGGCCCTTGTAGCAGACGCCCTTGCTGTCCACGAGCGTGATGTTGGCCAGGGGCACGCCCAGCAGCTCGGCGAACTTCGCGCAGGCGATGGCCGAGGCGCCGGCGCCCGACACGACCACCTTCAGGTCCTTGAGATTCTTGCCCTGGATGCGCGCGGCGTTGATCAACCCGGCGCCGGAGATGATGGCCGTCCCGTGCTGGTCGTCGTGGAAGACGGGGATCTGCATCTCCTTGCGCAGGCGCTCCTCGATCTCGAAGCACTCGGGCGCCTTGATGTCCTCGAGGTTGATGCCGCCGAAGGTCGGCTCCAGCATCTTGCAGCACTTGATGACTTCCTCGGGGTCGTGCGAGTCGACCTCGATGTCGAAGACGTCGACGTGCCCGAAGCGCTTGAACAGGACGCCCTTGCCTTCCATCACCGGCTTGCCGCCGAGGGCGCCGATGTCGCCCAGGCCGAGCACCGCGGTGCCGTTGGACAGGACGGCCACGAGGTTGCCCTTGTTGGTGTACTTGTATGCATCGGCCGGGTTCTTCTCGATCTCCAGGCAGGGCACCGCCACGCCGGGCGAGTAGGCCAGCGACAGGTCGCGCGCCGTCATGCACGGCTTGGTGGGGACGACCTCGGTCTTGCCGGGACGACCTTGGCTGTGGTAGTCGAGAGCATCCTGATCGCGGAACGCCATGACAGGCGACCTCCATGCTGGAAACCGGGCCGCGCCGGCGGGGGAAGGCCGACGGCGCACGTTTGTCTGTCAAACCAGTAACGGGACGCCGAGAATAGCAAGACTGGCCGGAACTTCAAGGGACGCCGTCGCCGGCCGGCGAAATTGATGCTCAGGCTCTCAATATCCGATTGATCCGGGACCGATTCTGGCGCACCGTGGGTGCCCGGCCGCCGCACCCGCAGTCCCGCACCCTGCCGCCGCGACGATGCACCCGGAACGCCCTGGAGGATCCGCGTGAGGACCTGCCTGCCGCCAGCCGCCAGCGCGTGTCGCCGGGCGCGTGCCCATGCGCCCGTCCTGCTGATCTTGGCCGGCCTGCCGTTCGTGGTTGCCTGCGAACGGGACGGCTCGCCCGGCGGCGTGGAACCAGTCCCGGCCCATGCCCCTGCATGGTCCGAGCCGGGGAGCGGCTCCTTCCATGGCCGCTATGCCGGCCGCGAGGGCACGCAGGAGTGCCTGGGCTGCCACGGCGCGGACCTGTCCGGCCAGGGGGCAACGCCCGGCTGCGAGGCCTGCCACGCCTGGCCGCCCGGCGGGGGGCCGGGCGCCGGGGCGGATCCCGCGCATCCGGCGGACTGGGTCTCGCCGGACGTCCACGGGACGGCGGTGATCGCGGGCGGCGGCGCCGCCTGCGCCGGGTGCCATGGGGCGGATTTCCGCGGCGGCACGACCGATGTCTCGTGCTTCCGGTGCCACGACGGGCCCGGCGGCCACGCCCGCGGCTGGGCCGAAGCCACGGCCCACGGCCTGGCGGCCCGCGGCCCGGCTGCGTCCGGCTGCGCCACCTGCCATGGCGCCGACTACCGGGGCGGCTGGTCCGCGGTGTCCTGCTACACGTGCCACCCGGGGCCTACCGGCCGGCATGCCGATGACTACGCGGAGCCCGGCCAGCACGGCGCCGAGGTGGTGGCCGCTGTGGGCGTGGCGGGCTGCGTCGCCTGCCACGGCCAGGACTACGAGGGCGGGCGCTCGGGCGTGTCGTGCTACCAGTGCCATGACGGCATCGGCGGCCACCCGGTGAACTGGGAGTCCGCGTCGCGGCACGGCGATGCGGTGGAGGACGGCGGCGGCGCCGCCTGCGCCGTGTGCCATGGCGCCGACTACCGCGGCGGCTGGGCGGCGACGTCCTGCTACGAATGCCACGACGGTCCCGGCGGCCACCCGGTCGGCTGGGCCCACTATTCGCGGCACGGTCGCGAGGCCAGCCTCTACACACCTGTCGGCTGCAGTCCCTGCCACGGTGACGACTACCGGGGTGGCTGGTCGACCGTGTCCTGCTACCGGTGCCATGTCGGGCCCTACGCGATCCACCCGTTCGGCTGGGCCGATCCTGACGCACACGGCCAGGAGGCGGAGCGGGACGACGCGGCGTCGTGCCGCGAGTGCCACGGCGCCGACCTGCGCGGCGGCGGGAGCGGGGTCTCCTGCTGGCAGTGCCACGACGGGCCCAACCCGTAGCGCGTCCGGCGCACCGCAAGGGTTGTGCCGTCGAAATTGTGGCCGGCCCGGCAGTTGCCCGGGCCGGACATGAGCACATCCACCGACAGCTTCGTCCCGCCCCACTGCCCCAACCCCAAGTGCCGATTCCACAGCGAGTTCCGCTCCGATTGGCGCTTCAAGCGCATCGGCTACCACTGGAGTCACTGCCAGCGGAAGCGTATCCCCAGGTTCCTCTGCCTCCACTGCCGCCGATCCTTCAGCACCCAAACCTTCAGCACCACCTACTGGCTCAAGCGCCCCGACATCCTGCCCCAGCTGCTGACCAAGACCGTCGGCGGCATG
>JAYRFB010000200.1:0-3376 GCA_041908585.1 Candidatus Krumholzibacteriia bacterium | reverse complement strand
CTTGTCGATCTGGTCGAACGGCACGTAGTCGGCCAGGCCCTTCTTCGAGAGGATCTCCGTGATCGCCGCCGTCAGCGTCGTCTTGCCATGGTCCACGTGGCCGATCGTGCCGACGTTCACGTGATCCTTCGTGCGTTCGAATTTTGCGCGTGCCATCAGCGGCTTCCTCCCATGGAAGGGTCGAAACTCGACCTAACGATCAGGACCTCACGACCAACCAGCGCAAACGACTGCCTGCCGCGAAATGAATGTGGAGCCCACGAGCAGACTTGAACTGCTGACCGCTTGCTTACCATGCAAGTGCTCTACCGCCTGAGCTACGTGGGCTCCGAGGAGCCGTCGAACCGCCGTCGCGGCCACCCTTCGCGAGCGAAGGGGCGGTAACGCCGCGCCTGCGCCAAGCTTCTGGAGCGGGAAACGGGGTTCGAACCCGCGACCCTCAGCTTGGAAGGCTGATGCTCTGCCAACTGAGCTATTCCCGCTCCGAACCGTCGGCCATCAACCGTGCACCGGCCGCCAGCCGGCGATCTATCGTGGTGGGGGGGGGAGGATTCGAACCTCCGAAGGCGTCCGCCGACAGATTTACAGTCTGTTCCCTTTGACCGCTCGGGAACCCCCCCAGAACCACCTCAGCGAACGGACCCTTCTTCCGGCCAGGCACCGCGGCAGGGCGCCGATCCGGCCAGCCCGGGGCGCTCGACGAGTGCCTGGAGCTGGCGAGAGGACTTGAACCCCCAACCGCCTCATTACAAGTGAGGTGCTCTACCAGTTGAGCTACGCCAGCCCCAACTGTCGACAGGAACCCGGTCCTGTGCCCAAAGATCGGTCCAAGCCCGTTGCGACCGCACCTCGCCGGCGCGTCGGCGTTGCCTGCCAGACGCTTACCGGACGGACCGGCGCGGACCGGGACGGGCCTGGACCGATTCGGGAGCGGCAATATATAACGCGGCGCAAATCGTTGTCAAGAAAATGCCCGGCCGGGCGCGGCCTCCCCCGGCAGCCGGGCGGCCCGGCACAAGTCGTCCACCAGGGCCGGGAACCCGATCCCCACGGCGGCCGCCGCCTTCGGCACCAGGCTGGTGGCGGTCATGCCGGGGATGGTGTTGATCTCCAGGCAGAAGTAGGCGTCGCCGTCCAGACGGAAGTCGATCCGGGCCAGGCCACGGCAGCCGGCCAGCTCGTAGAGCCGCAGCGCATCGCCCACGATCTGCTCGTAGACCGGCGAATGGACCGGCGCCGGCACCAGGTAGTCGCTGGCCCCGGCCGTGTACTTGTTGCGGTAGTCGTAGAATCCCTCGCGGGGCCGGATCTCCAGGAGCGGCAGGCGCCGCCCCAGCAGGATCGCGGACGTAAGTTCGCGCCCAGGAACGTATTTCTCCACCAGGACGTCCACCAGGCAGGTGCCGTGGGAGGCGGCCACGCGCTCGAAGGCGGCCGCGAAGCCGGCCGGCCGGTCGACGATCTCGACCCCGACCGAACTGCCGCCGCTGTTCAGCTTGACCACTGCGGGGAAGCCGATCTCGGCCAGCACCCGCTCCTCGATGCGCGCGAGGGTCAGGTCGGGATCCGGCCCCGCGCCCGGCACGCTCACCTGCGGAGCCGCGCCCGGCTTGCAGTTCCAGGTCACCTGCAGCCAGTCGGGGGTCGGGATGCCGGCCGCCCGCATCAGCCGCTTGGTCAGGCCCTTGTCCATGGCCAGGGCGCTGGCCGCCGGCCCGGACAAGGCGTACGGCACGCCGATAACGTCAAGCACCGCCTGCAGATGGCCGTCCTCGCCGTCGCCGCCGTGCAGCGCCGGAAAGACCACGTCCACGCCCTGCAGGGCCTCGCAGCCGATAACGGCCGCGACGTTGTCGATCGGCACCTCGATCACCTCGTGCCCGGCCTCACGCAGCCCCTGCGCCACCGCCTGGCCCGAGCGCAGGGACACCTCGCGCTCCGAGGAGTCCCCGCCCATCAGCACCGCGACCCGCATCGGTCGACATCCTTCCCGGCCGCCGGCGCCTCAGGCGCCCGGCCGCTGCAGCAGCGCAACCGCCTGCACGGTCACGCATTCGCCCCGACCCTCGGGGCCCAGTCCCTCGCCGCGCGTTCCCTTGACCGAAACGTCCGCGGGCTCGATGCCCAGCGCCCCGGCCAGCTTTCGCTGCATATCGGGCACCGCCGCAGCCAGCAGGGGCCGCTCGGTGATCACCGTCGCATCGACGTTGCCGACGCGCCACCCTGCAGCCTCGACCAGCCCGCGGACACGGGCCAGCAGGTCCAGGCTGTCGGCCCCCTGCCAGCGGGGGTCGGTGTCCGGGAAATGCCGCCCGATGTCACCCAGCCCTGCCGCTCCCAGCAGGGCGTCGGCCAGGGCGTGGCACACGGCGTCGCCGTCGGAGTGGCCCAGCGGCCCCACCGGGCAGTCGGGAAAGGCCACGCCGCCCAGCACGCAGCGCCGCCCCGCGACCAGCCGGTGGCGGTCCCAGCCCTGCCCGATGCGCAGCGCGCTCACGCGAACACCTCCGCCTCGGCCAGCGACCGGCCCGCGCGGTCCTTGTCCGACAGCACCGTCTCCACGCCGGCCACCAGCGGCCAGGCGATGCCGACGGCAGGATCGTCCCACTTCAGGGAGCGCTCGTGCTCAGGCGCGTAGTAGTCGGTGCACTTGTAGACGAACTCGGCCGTTTCGCTCAACACATAAAACGCGTGCCCGAAGCCGGGCGGCACCCAGAACTGCCGGCGATTGTCCGCCGAGAGTTCGACGCCGCACCACCGGCCGAAGTGCGGGGAGCTGCGCCGGAGATCCACCGCCACGTCGAAGACGCGCCCGCTGATCACGCGCACCAGCTTGCCCTGCGGCTGCCTGACCTGGTAGTGGATGCCGCGCAGCACACCCTGCCGCGAGCTGCTCTGGTTGTCCTGCACGAAGGGCAGCGTCACGCCGGCGCCGGCGAACGTGTCGGCCCGCCAGGTCTCCATGAAATAGCCCCGGTGGTCGCCGAACAGCCTCGGCTCGAAGACCAGCACGCCCGGCAGCGCGGTCTCGACCACGTTCATCGCCGCTCCTCCGGCAGGCGCAGCAGGTAGCCGCCGTAGCCGCTGTTGCGCAGCGGCGCGGCCAGGGCGCGCAGCTGGTCGTCGTCGATGAAGCCCATACGCCAGGCGATCTCCTCCGGGCAGGCGATCTTGAAGCTCTGCCGGTCCTCGATCACGCGGATGAACTGCCCGGCGTCCAGCAGCGACTGGTGCGTGCCGGTGTCCAGCCAGGCGGCGCCGCGGCCGAGGATCTCCACGCTGAGGTCGCCCCGCTCGAGGTAGGCGCGGATCACGTCGGCGATCTCCAGCTCGCCGCGCGCCGAGGGCCGGATCGCGCGCGCGATCCCGACCACGT
>JAYRFB010000199.1:0-64271 GCA_041908585.1 Candidatus Krumholzibacteriia bacterium | reverse complement strand
CTCGTGCAGCATCTGGCGCCAGGCAGCCGTGCCGATCGCCGGGCCGGTGCCGCTGCCGTCCTGCAGCGCGAGTCCCGCCATCGGCAGCGTGCGGTCGATCAGGCGGCCGGTCGGTATCGCGGCGGGATCCAGCCCGTCGAGGGCGGCGGCCAGGTCGCGCAGCGGCGAGGCGGCCATCGCCGCGACGGGCACCAGGGCCAGCAGGACGACCAGGACGATGCGGGACATGCGGGTCATGGGGATCCCCTCCGGGTTGGCGGGCGGCAGCCTGTATCGGCGCCCATTGTAGCACGGTTCGCGCCTTGGTCGACGCCGGTCGAGGCTGGTCGACGCCGGTCCTGCCGGACAATTGACGGGCCGCCGTTCCGGGGCGATCGTGGAGCGGCGCTGGTCGTGACGCTGGGAGCTCGCGACCGGCGCCGGCGCCCTTTGCGGCGTGCAAGTCGCTTTCGGCAAGCGGCAAGTGACAAGCCGCCACCGCTCCCCGCCACCCCGGAGGCTGCCCGTGCCCACCGCCTGGAAAGGCCTGCTCGTCGGCGGCGTGCTGCCCGCCCTTCTGTTCGGCATCACCGGCACGCTGCAGAAGTTCTACGGCCGCGCCGGCGGCGGCACGGGCTGGTACCTGCCGCTGGTCGGGTTGGGAGTGGCGGCCACCGGCCTGGTTGCGATGCCGTACCTGGGTGAACGCGCGTTGACGATGCGCGCGGGTGCCGTCGCCCTGGCCATCGGCGTGAGCTGGGGCTTCGGGATGATCGCGGTGATCCTGGGCCTCGACCGCTTCGGGGCGCCGCTGGCGAAGCTGGCGCCGCTCTACAACCTCAACACCCTGGTGGTGGTATTGCTGGCGCTGGTCCTGTTCGCCGAGAGCCGCGAGGTCAATGTCCCGCGACTGCTGGCCGGGGCGGCGTTGATCGTGGCGGGCGGGGCGCTGGTGGCCAAGGCGTAGCGCCCGGTCGGCGAAGACGGAACCGCCGCGCCATCCGCAGGAGGCGCGGCGGTTCGCTATCCGGTCCCTCCGTGGGCCGCGCGCAGGCTGCCCGCCGGACGCCGACCTACTGGACCAGCGTGACCTTGCGAGTCTCGGTCCCTTCCCGCGTCTCGATCCGGCCGAAGTAGACGCCCGACGGCAGGCGGCGGCCATTATCGGCGCGCCCGTCCCAGGTCACCTCGTGTGCACCCGTGTCCTGGCCCTCCTGCACGAGGGTGCGGACCAGGTTGCCGTCGGCATCGTGAATATCGATCCGGACATTGCCGGGAGCGGACAGCGAATAGGCGAACGTGGTGCGCGGGTTGAACGGGTTCGGGAAGTTGCGCAGGCCGAAGCGCGAGGCCGACTCGCCGGGAACCGACGAGGCGAACGCGGGGCTGAGCTCGCGGAATGCCGGCGCGAAGATGCTCACATCCAGCGCCGAGGTGTGCCGGTTCACGACGAATGCCTGTGCCGCAACGCTTCCCGCATCGCCGCTCACCACGCAGACGGCCGATACCGCCGCCGAGACGATGCCGCCGCCGGGCAGCAAGGCGCCCAGGTGCAGGGAGGCCTTCGGCGCCGCCTGGCTCAGCGGGGTCACGCAGGGATTGCAGACGGGCGTGCCGATCGCATCGACCAGCAACTCGCCGGTGGCCTCGTCGAAGAGGTAGGTCTCGACCGTGGCGCCGGGCCCCGGGGGCTCGCCGGCCAGCCCGGCTGCGTAGGAAAAGAACATCGTCGTGTCGAAGGTGTACGGGGCGTCGGACGGGGCGCCGGGCGTGGCCAGCATGCGCCCGACGCTGAACACACGGCCGCAGGGGAAGGAGGCGCCGGTCTTGTTGCCGGGCGCCCGGACCTCCTCCGGCGTGAATCCGAACACCGACAGGTCGAAGGCATTCGTGTGGGAATTGACGACGTAGCCCTGGATGTTGACGTTCGGCGTATCGTCGCCCTCGACGACCACGACCGCGAAGCCGCTGAGCACGCTGGGCATGCCTCCGGCAGCCTCGGCCGCGGCCTCGACGCTCAGGCTGGCCGAGCGATCGGTGGCCCCGATGGTGACCGAACAGGGAGCACAGATGTCGTCGCCGGTCAGGCTGGTCAGGGGACGGCCCTCGTCATCGAACAGGTACACGTGCACCAGCTGGTCGGTGAGGCTTCCGTCCACGCACGCCACGGCACCCGTGTACGTGATGAACATCGACGTGTCGAAGGTGAACTGCGTGTTCGAGACGCGACCGTGGTGGTCGATGATATGCGGGAAGGTGAAGGTCCGCGCCGCGGACGGACCGGCGCAGGACAACGCCGCGAGTACCGGCAGCAGGCGGGCGAGGCGACGGGGATCAGGGGTCGTGCGGGGCATGGTCCGGACTCCTCGGTTCAGGGAAATGACCGGAAGGTGAACGGACACGAAATCATAGCATGTTAGTCTTGTTTTCTGATACCGAAATCGCCCCGGGCTGTCAGGGCCGCCGCGGTCGCTTTCCCCCCGCGCCCGCGACCAGCGCCAGGAACGGCGCCAGCGCCGCCTCGGTCCACTTCTCGACGATGCGTCGCCGGATCCGCAACGTGCGATCGCCGCGGTCATGCATCATCCGGGCGCACTCGTCGGGCCGGGCCGGGTAGATCGTACAGCGGCCGCGGTCGTAGAAGACGCACCGGCCGGGCGCGGCGATCTCCGCCAGCGTCCAGCGGCTGCCCGGCTTCTTGCCGTCCCGCAGCTTGTGGGGCATCACGCCCAGCCGCCGGGTGCCGTCGGCCAGGTGCGTGACGCCGATCGCCAGGTAGCGGCGGAACGTCTCGTCGATCGACAGGTCGAGGTGCCGCGCCAGCCGGGGGATCTGCTGGGGCGTGAACCAGCCCGGCGCGGTGCGGCAGGCGGCGCGGCAGTCGTCGCACTCGCAGCTGGTGATCGAGAAATCCTCGCGCGACGGGTCCGGCCTCGGAGGAGGCGACGGCGGTGCCGAAGGCGGCGTCGACGCAGGGCGCGACGGCGCGGACCCGCCGGCCGGCCGCACAGTCGGCTTCGGGGCGGCCCCCGGTCGGCGTCGGGCAGGGGGCTGGGATCTGGGTTTCGGCGCCATCGCGGTTCCCCGTTCGTCGGCTCTGGATCGCTTGGCCCAATCCTGCTATCAATGACGCGCGAACGCCAGTCCGTATCCACGCCCGATCCCGACCCCGGAGGCCTCGTGCCCCGCACAGGCATGCCCGCCGTCCCGCCCCTCCCGCCCCGCGACCGTTCGCCGGGCGACCCGTTGCCGCCGCTGCGCATCGGCGTGAGCGCCTGCCTGCTCGGCCAGGAGGTCCGCTTCGACGGTGGCCACAAGCACGACCGCTGGCTGACCGGCACGCTCGCCCAGTACTGCGAGCTGGTCCCGGTCTGCCCCGAGGTCGAGGTGGGCATGTCGATCCCCCGCGAGTCGGTCCGCCTGGAGGGCGACGCGGACAGCCCGCGGATGGTGGCCCCGCGCTCGGGTGTCGACTGGACGGCGCCGATGAACGCCTGGTCCCGGCGCCGCGTCCGCGAACTGGCGGCCGAGGACCTCGACGGCTTCGTCTTCAAGAAGAACTCGCCCAGCTGCGGGCTCTTCCGGGTGAAGGTCTACCCGGACAAGGGGATGCCTGCGCGCGGCGGGCGGGGCCTGTTCGCGGCGGCCTTCGCCGCCGCCTGCCCGCTCGTGCCGGTCGAGGAGGAGGGCCGGCTGGAGGACGCCCGCCTGCGCGAGAACTTCGTCGAGCGCCTGTTCGCCTGGCGCCGGGTGAAGGACGCGTTCGCCGGTCGCTGGGCGCGGGGCGGCATCGTCGCCTTCCACAGCCGCGAGAAGTACCTGCTGATGGCCCACAGCCCGCGCCACTACCAGGAGCTGGGCCGCCTGGTGGCCCGCATCGCCCAGGAGCCGCCGGCGGCGTTCCGCGACCGCTACCTGGGCCTCTACATGGAGGCGCTGGGCGTGCTGGCCACCCCCCGGCGGCACGCCAACGCGCTGCAGCATGTCGCCGGACACCTGCGCGGGCGGGTCACGGACGCCGAGCAGAAGCGGGTGCTGGCCGTGATCGAGGACTACGCCCACGGCCTGGTGCCGCTGGTGGTGCCGGTGACCCTGCTGCGCCACTACGTCGAGCTGCTGGAGGTCCCCTACGTCCGCGACCAGGTCTACCTGAACCCCCACCCGCGCGAGTTGATGCTCCGCAATCACGTCTGAACGGAGCGACCGTCGTCCGCCTGGCGAGGGAATTTTCGACGAATCCGGGCGATTGCGGTTGACACTTGTTCCACTTGCCATATTTTCTGCGCGTCGTCATGTGACCCTGGAGGGCACCGCCCGGCTCCCGCCGGCGCAGGCGACGTTCCGGCGGCGGCGCCAGCCCCCTCCGGTCATGCATCACGGTCAGTCCTCACGGAGGCGGACCTTGACACGACTCAGCGCTCGCCTGGACTCCCTGGCCGGGCCGGGCCGGAACCTGCAGGAGGTCGATGCGGGAGCCTCTCCCGACGACCCTCCGTCGCTTGTTGCCGAACCCGATCCCTCCGCGGCGTCAGCCAATATCCCCGCACTTCCGATCCAGCTCGAACACCTCCTGGCCAGGCGGCTGCCCCGCACCGGTCCGCGCACGCGCATGTTCCGTCGCGCGCACTTCCCGGACGTGAAGGACGCCGACTGGCACGACTGGAAATGGCAGCTCCGGCATTCGTTCAGGACGACGGAGCAGCTGGCCCGCGTGCTCGAACTGGCCGACGAGGAGCGGGCGGCGCTCGACCGCTGCGGCTCGCTGCTGCCGGTCGCGGTGACGCCGTACTACATGAGCCTGCTGGACGCGTTCGAGCCCGACTGCGGGCTGCGGCGCACGGTGGTGCCCGTGCAGAACGAGTTCCTGCGCATGCCCGGCGAGGCGGATGATCCCCTGGACGAGGACGGGCACAGCCCCGTTCCCGGCCTGGTGCACCGCTATCCCGACCGCGTGCTCTTCCTGGTGCTGGACCGCTGCGCCACGTACTGCCGCTACTGCACGCGCTCGCGCGTGGTCGGGCAGGACGAGCTGCGCCCGGGCCGCGAGCGCTGGGACACGGCGCTGGACTACATCCGCAGCCACCCGGAGATCCGCGACGTGCTGCTGTCCGGCGGCGACCCGCTGACGCTCAGCGACGAGCGCCTGGACTACCTGCTGGGCGAACTGCGGAAGATCCCCCATGTGCAGTTCGTGCGCATCGGCACCAAGGTCCCGGCCGTGCTGCCGCAGCGCATCACGCCGGCGCTGGTCAAGGTGCTGCGCAGGCACCACCCGCTGTGGCTGAGCCTGCACTTCCTGCACCCGGCCGAGTGCACGCCCGAGGCGGCCGCCGCCTGCCGCCGCCTGGCCGATGCCGGGATCCCGCTCGGCAGCCAGACCGTGCTGCTCAAGGGCGTGAACGACGACGTGGCGGTGATGAAATCCCTGGTCCACTCGCTGCTCATGATGCGGGTGCGGCCGTACTACCTGTACCAGTGCGACCCGATCTCGGGCTCGGCCCACTTCCGCACCACGGTGCAGAAGGGGCTGGAGATCATCCGCGGGCTGCGCGGCTTCACCACCGGGTACGCAGTGCCGACCTACGTCATCGACGCGCCCGGCGGCGGCGGCAAGATCCCGCTGCAGCCGGATTACCTGGTCGGCCGCGACGGCACGGACGTGCTGCTGCGCAACTACGAGGGACACGTCCACCGCTACCCGGATGGCCCGGGCGGCCAGGCCGCGCTGGAGGCGACCTGGTGAGGATCGGCCTGACCTACGACCTGCGCGACGACTACCTGGCGATGGGCTTCACGGCGGAGGAGACCGCGGAGTTCGACCAGCCCGACACGGTCGAGGCCATCGAGGGGGCGCTGCGCCGGCTGGGCCACGAGACCGACCGCATCGGCCACGTCAAGGCGCTGGCCGGGCGACTGGTCGCCGGCGATCGCTGGGACCTGGTCTTCAACATCGCCGAGGGCCTGCACGGCGTCGCCCGCGAGGCCCAGGTGCCGGCGCTGCTGGACGCGTACGCCATCCCTTGCACGTTCAGCGATGCGTTGGTGCTGGCGCTGACGCTGCACAAGGGCCTGACCAAGCGCGTGCTGCGCGACGGCGGCCTGCCGACACCCGATTTCCGCGAGGTGCACGCGCCGGCGGACATCGCGGCCGTGGACCTTCCGTATCCGCTGTTCTGCAAGCCGCTGGCCGAGGGCACGGGCAAGGGCGTCGACGGCGCCTCGCTGGTGCGCTCGCCGGATGCGTTGCGCGCCACCTGCGAACAGCTGTTGGCGCGGTTCCGGCAGCCCGTGCTGGTGGAGACCTACCTGCCGGGGCGCGAGCTGACCACCGGCATCACCGGAACGGGCGACGCGGCGCGCGTGGTCGGCACCATGGAGGTGATCCTGGGCGAGCGCGCCGAGCCGGGCGCCTACACCTACGCCAACAAGGAACTGTGGGAGGACCGCGTGCAGTACCGCCTGGTCACCGCGCAGGATCCCGTGGTGGCGAAGGCCGAAGCGGTGGCGCTGGCCGCCTGGAGGCTGCTGGGCTGTCGCGACGGTGGCCGGCTGGACCTGCGCTGCGATGCGCACGGCGAGCCGCAGCTCATGGAGCTCAACCCGCTGGCCGGGCTGCATCCCGGGCACTCGGACCTGCCGATCATCTGCCGGATGGCGGGCCTGCCGTACGACGAGCTGATCGGGCGCATCGTCGAGTCGGCCGCCGCGAGGGTCGCGCCGGCCCATCGCTGAGTCCTCCCTGACGGAAGGCGCCGCCGCATGCGGATCGTGATCCTGCACAACCGCGTGCCGGCGGACGCCGCGCCGGACGAGATGGACGTCCTGGTGCAGGTCGAGGCGGTGGGCGAAGCGCTCATCGCCCTGGGCCATGTGGTCGAGCCGTGGGGCTGCGACCTGGACCTCGAGTCGCTGGCCTTCTCGCTCAGTGGCGCCACGCCGGACCTGGTCTTCAGCCTCGTGGAGGGGCTGGAGGGCCACGGGCGCCTCATCCACCTGGCGCCGGGCGTGCTTGAGGCCCTGCGCGTGCCGATGGCCGGATGCCCGGCCGAGGCGATCTTCCTCACCTCCCACAAGGTGCTGGCCAAGGGGCTGCTGCGGCGGGCCGGGCTGCCCACGCCCGACTGGCTGGGCGACGGGCTGGCCGACGCCGCCGCCGACCCGGGCGCCGGGCAGGATTCGCGCTGGATCGTGAAGTCGGTCTGGGAGGACGCCTCGCTGGGCATGGACGACGGCGCCGTGGTCGACGGCGGCGCGGCTGCCGCCCGCGCCGAACTGGCCCGCCGCGAGGGCCGGCCCGGCTCGCCGTGGTTCGCGGAGGCGTTCGTCGAGGGCCGCGAGTTCAACCTGGGCCTGCTCGACGGCCCCGACGGTCCCGAGGTGCTGCCCCCGGCCGAGATCACCTTCGACGGCTTCCCCGAAGGCAAGCCGCGCATCGTCGGCTACGCGGCCAAGTGGCACGAGGACTCGTTCGAGTACCGCCACACCGTGCGCCGCTTCGACCTGCCGGCCGGGGACGAGGCGCTGGCCGCCGAGATGACGCGCCTGGCCCTGGCCTGCTGGCGCCTGTTCCGCCTGCGGGGCTGGGCGCGCGTGGATTTCCGCGTCGACGCGCAGGGCCGCCCCTTCATCCTCGAAGTGAACGCGAATCCCTGCCTGTCGCCCGACGCGGGCTTCGCCGCGGCGCTGGAGCGGGCAGGGATCCCGTTCGCCGAGGCCATCGCGCGCATCGTCGCCACGGCACGGCGCTGAGCATTACCACGGGAAACGGACCGGAGCCTGACCGACATGAGCGACACCATCCTCTTCCGCGACCAGGTGCGGCCCACGGATGTCGAGGCCGTGCGCGGGCTGGTGCGCGACACCGGCTACTTCAGCGACGAGGAGGTCGGCATCGCGGCCGAGCTCGTGGCCGAGGCGCTGGCGCGCGGCGCCGCGGCCGGCTACGAGTTCCTCTTCGCGGACGACGGACAGGGCCGCCTGGCGGGCTACAGCTGCTACGGCCGGGTGCCGTGCTCGACGGTGAGCTGGGACCTGTACTGGATCGCGGTGCACCCATCCGGCCAGGGCGCCGGACTGGGCCGGCGCCTCTTGCGGGAGACAGAACGTCGCGCGCGGGAGAACGGCGGCCTGGCGCTCTACGCCGAGACCAGCGGCAAGGCGCAGTACGCCTCCACGCGCGCCTTCTACGAGCGGAGCGGCTACGCGACGGCGGGAGTGTTCGCGGACTTCTACGCGCCGGGCGACGCCAAGTACACGTACTGCCGGCGGCTGGACGGCTGAGCGCCGCGCATCCGGTCCGGCGGGGTCGCCGGAGCTAGCCGCCCGTCAGGATCAGGTAGGCGACGTACGCGATGTACGCGCCCAGCAGCAAACCTCCCTCGAGACGCGAGATGCGCCCGCCCGAGCGCATGATCGGCAGGAGCGCGAGCGACGCCGCCAGCATGATCGGCGTGTCGCGGATAACCAGGCTCCATGCCACGGCCTGCGGGGCCACGGTGGCGCAGACGCCGACAATGCCCAGCGCGTTGAAGATGTTCGAGCCGATGACGTTGCCCACCGCGATGTCGGTGTTGCCGCGTCGCATCGCGACGAGCGAGGTCACCAGCTCCGGCAGCGACGTGCCGGCCGACACCAGGGTCAGCCCGATGACCAGCTCCGACCAGCCGATCTGCCGCGCGATACCGATCGCCGCGTCGACGAACCCGCGCGAGCCGAGCACCAGCAGCGCCAGACCGGCCACGACCAGCGCCACGTCCCTGATGACGGCCCCGCGCGCTGCCCGGTGCGCCGGACGCATCTCCTGCTAGACCAGTTGCACCTCGGCGGCGGCCGCCCGGCGCGCTTGGCGGTAGGCGCCGACGAGGTACGCGACCAGCAGCGCCACGAGCGCGAGGCCCGCCGGTCGCGGGATGAAGCCGGCGAACGGCAGCGCCAGCCACGGCACCAGGGCCGCGCCCGTGGCCACCAGCAGGTCCCTGCGCACGGCCGACAGCTGCACCCGGATCGGCTGCAGCAGCGCCGTCAGCCCCAGGATCACGCCGATGTTGAAGATGTTCGACCCGACGACATTCCCCAGCGCCACGTCCGATGACTGGCGCAGCGTCGCGGTCAGGCTGGCGCCCAGCTCGGGCGAAGACGTGCCGAAGCCGACGATGGTCAGCCCGACGAACAGCGAAGAGACGCCCGCGCGCAGCGCCAGGCGCGAGGCGCCGCGCACCAGGAGCTCGGCGCCGAGCGTGACGCCCCCAAGGGCAACCACGATGATCAGGATCTGCTGGAGCAAGGCGATGGCCTCCGGCGGCGCCCGCACGGGCGCGGTCAGGGGTCGGCGTGGCGTTCGCGCCATGATAGGATGCAGAGGCGCCGCGCGCCCCCGGAATCCGCAGGTCCGCCGACCGGCCGCACCTGGCGCCGCGCCGCCGCAACCCGGAAAGGACACCGTCGATGACCCCGCACCTGTTCACGCCCCTGGTCCAGCGCGGCCTGACGCTGCGCAATCGCCTGGTCATGGCCCCGATGTGCCAGTATTCGGCCGTCGAGGGAAGGGCCACCGACTGGCACCTGGCGCACCTGGGCAGCCGCGCCGCCGGCGGGCTGGGCGCCCTGCTCGCCGAGGCGACGGCGGTGCGGCCCGAGGGCCGCATCAGCCCGGACGACCTGGGCCTGTGGGACGACGGACAGGTGGAGCCGCTGCGGCGCGTGTTCGCCTTCGTGGCTGCGCAGGGCTGCGTGCCCGGGATCCAGCTGGCGCACGCCGGCCGCAAGGCCTCGACGCTGCCGCCGTGGCGGGGCGGCCGGCCGGTGGGTGCGAACGAGGGTGGCTGGGACGCGATAGTGGCGCCGAGCGCGCTGCCCTTCGCGCCGGGCCATGCCGTGCCCCGCGAGCTGGACGAGGCCGGCATCGCCACGGTCATCTCCGCCTTCGGGGCGGCCGCCCGGCGCGCCCTCGAGGCCGGGGCGCAGCTGGTCGAGGTCCACGCCGCCCACGGCTACCTTCTGCACCAGTTCCTCTCGCCCTTGACCAACCGGCGCCACGACCGCTGGGGCGGCGACTTCGCCGGCCGCACGCGGCTGGTGCGCGAGGTGGTGGCCGCCATCCGCGCACAGTGGCCCGACCGGTTGCCCATGTGGGTCCGCCTCTCCTGCACCGACTGGGTCGAAGGCGGCTGGGACGAGGACCAGTCCGTGGCCCTGGCCCGTGAGCTGGCCGCGCTGGGCTGCGACCTGGTCGACTGCTCGTCGGGCGGGGCGGTGCCCGACGCGGTGGTGCCGGTGGGGCCCGGCTACCAGGTGCGTTTCGCCGAACGCCTCCGCCGCGAGGCGGGCGTGGCGACCGGCGCCGTCGGGCTGGTCACGACGCCGGCGCAGGCGGAGGAGATCGTCCGTGAGGGACGCGCCGACCTGGTCCTGCTGGGCCGCGCGCTGCTGCGCGAGCCGCATTGGCCGCTGCAGGCCGCCCGCGAGCTGGGCGCCACGCCACCGGTGCCCCCGCAGTACCTGCGGGGCTGGTGAGCCGCGGCGGGCGATCGCCGGGGCCGGCCTCCGGTCACGGCTTCCAGGTCACGCCGGGGTAGGTCGTCTGCGACCACGGGATGTGCCCGCTGTCGGCGAACGCGACCAGCTTGCAGGAGCCGTCCGCCTTCACCTGGATGACGGTCAGGCTGCAATTGGCGATGCTCATGCCCAGCCAGGCCTGCGGATCCACGTCCAGCGCCCGGCAGACCAGCCAGCGGATGACGTTGCCGTGGCAGACGACGATGTCGTTCTGGTCGGCGCCTTCGGTGGCGGGCACCAGCAGGCGCGCGGCCGCCGCCGCGAGCTGGGCGTCGCACTCCCCGGCTTCACCCGGCTTCAGCCCGGCCATGACGTCCTGGCGGCGGGTGGTCGGCGTGCACTCGCGGATATCGCCCTCGATCCGGTGCGCCAGTTCCGGGAACTGCGCGGCGATGATCGTCGCGGTCTCCCGGGCCCGCGTCATGGGGCTGCTCTGCAGCGAAGTGAACGCCAGCGGCAAGCCGTCCAGCCGCGCCGCCACCAGCCGGGCCTGCTCGCGTCCCAGGGCATCCAGGCCGCAGCCGACCTCCTCGTCGCAGTTATCGTCGTGCACGTACTCGCCGTGCCGGACCAGGAAGAGATTGCGCACCGGCTGGTCGGCCGACGGCAGGACGGCCTGCGCCGGCGCGGTTGCCAGCAGGGTCAGCGCGGCGGCTGCGGCCGCCAGGGTGGGATACGGTCGGCTCACGGGGTCTCCTCCGGTTCGCGGGACGGCGGTCCCGACGGCGGTGCGACCGGCAGGCGCAGGACGAAGCCGCGCCGGTCGTGGAAATCGGGGCGTTCCGCGGGATGGCGGGCGGCCCACCAGGACAGGACGCCGTCCGCCGCCTCGGCGACGGCGCAGGCAGCAAGTTCGAGCGGCGCGGCTGCCAGGCCGAACGGCGCCAGCGGCAGCGTGGCCTCGATGATCGCACCGTCGCCGGTGTGCTCCACCCTCAGGTCCGGCGTCGCCCACGGCGGCGCCTCGCCCGCGCGCACCCGGTAGTCGTCGAAGCGGTAGAGGTTCCAGTCGCCGGAAGGCGCGAGGTTCCACTCCAGGTAGCCGCGGCGGCCCGGGATGCCGACGAACAGCTCGGCGCAGGTGCGGCGCCACAGCCCGTCGCGGCGGTCGCCGCCGCCCACGGCCGCGGGCGGCAGCCGGAGGCCGGGAACGGCCATCTCCAGGCGGTATCGCAGCTCGTCGCGACCACGCTCGAGGCGCGCGACCACCGAGCCGGCGGGAGCGCCGGCGATCGCGGGAAACGGTTCGAGCCGGGTGGCCAGGGTGATCGGCATCGGCCCAGACTACCGCCGCGCCCACCCGTGAGCTATCGTTTTCGGCGACCGGGCGGCGCGAGGGACGCCCGAGCCCGGTCGCACCCTGCCGGATCGGAGACGGACCTCATGTCTCGCTTCCCGCTGCGCGCCGCCCTGGCCGCGCTGTCCCTGCTCGCCTGTCCTGCCCTGGCCGACGAGGGCATGTGGACCTTCGACAACCCGCCCGCGGCGCAGCTCCGGGAGCGGTACGGCTTCGCGGTGACACCGCAGTGGCTGGAGCACCTGCAGCGCTCGTGCGTGCGCATCGGCGGGGGCTCCGGCTCGTTCGTCAGCCCGGACGGGCTGGTGCTGACCAACGCCCATGTCGCGCAGGGACAGCAGCAGAAGCTGTCGACGCCGGAGCGCGACTACGTGGAGGACGGCTTCGTCGCGCGCACGCGCGCCCAGGAGCTGAAGTGCCCGGACCTGGAGGTCGTCATCCTCCAGTCGTACGAGGACGTGACGGCACAGGTGCTGGCCGCCCTGCCGGCCGACGCGACCGGGGCCGCGGCCGTGGCGGCGCGCGAGGCGGCCTGTGCCGAGATCGCGCGGGCCAGCCAGGAGGCGACGGGGCTGCAGTCGGACATCGTCAAGCTGTACGGCGGCGGCGAATACTGGCTGTACCGTTATCGCAGCTTCACCGACGTGCGGCTCGTGTTCGCCCCGGAGGCGCAGGCGGCCTACTTCGGCGGCGACGACGACAACTTCACGTTCCCGCGGCACGACCTGGACCTGGCGATGTTCCGTGTCTACGAGGACGGACGACCGCTGTCGAGCCCGGCCTGGCTCCCGCTGCACGTGGAGGGCGCCCGCGAAGGCGACCTGGTCTTCGTCCCCGGGCACCCCGGCAGCACGGAGCGCCTGCTGACACTGGCCCAGCTCCAGGTGCGGCGCGACCACACGTTCCCCCGCTCCGAGAAGTTCCTCGACGAGGCGATCGACGCGCTGCAGGCGTACGCGGCGCGCGGTCCCGAACAGGCGCGCCAGGCCGGCGGATTGCTGATGGGCCTGAGCAACGGGCGCAAGTCGCGGCAGGGCGAGTACCGGGGGCTGCTGGATCCTGCCATCTGGGCGCGCAAGGAAGCCGAGGAAGCAGACTTCCGCGCGCGCCTGGCGGCCGAGCCGCGACTGCAGGAGCGATTCGGCCGGGCATGGTCGCTCATCGAGCAGGCGGAGCAGGCCCGCCTGTCGCGCCTGCGCGAAGTGGAGGGCCGCACGATGCCGCGATTCGGGCTCGCGCGCACGGCGCAGGCGCTGGTGCGCTACGTGGCCGAGGTGCAGAAGCCCGACGGCGAGCGCCTCGAGGGCTACCATGAGGCGCAACTGCGGCGCCAGCGCTTCCGGCTGCTTTCGCCGGCGCCGGTCTTCCCCGAGTTGGAGCAGTACCTCCTCGAGCGGTCGCTCCGTCGGCTGGCAACCGACCTGGAGCCGGGAGACCCGTTCCGGGAAGCTGCGCTGGCGGGGATGGATCCGGCCGAACGCGCGGCCGCTCTGGTCGCCGGCACCGGCCTGGCCGATCCGGCCGCGCGCCAGGCACTGATCGACGGCGGCCCCGACGCCGTCGCGGCGAGCACCGATCCGCTGGTGGTCCTGGCGCGGGACCTGGATCCGCTGCTGCGCGAGCAGGAGGCCTGGCTGAGGGAGAACGTGGAGGGCCCGGCCCGGGCCGGGGGCGAACTGCTCGGCGCCGCGCGCTTCGCGATCTTCGGCCGGAAGGCGGCGCCCGACGCCACGTTCACGCTGCGCCTGTCGTACGGGCGCGTGCTGGGCTACCCGTCGGGCGGCACGCGCGTGCCCGCCTTCACGACCTTCCACGGCCTGGTCGACCGCGCCGAGTCGTTCGGGTCGCAGCCCCCCTACGAGCTGCCGCGGCGCTTCCGCGACCGCCTGGACGGGCTCGACCTCTCCACGCCGCTCAACTTCGTGAGCACCTGCGACATCACCGGCGGCAATTCCGGCTCGCCGGTGGTGGACCGCGAGGGCCGACTGGTCGGCCTGGTCTTCGACGGCAACCTCGAGAGCCTGGCCGGGAACTTCGTCTACGACGAGACCACGAACCGCGCGGTCTCGGTGCACGCGGCCGCCATTGCGCTGGCGCTGCGCGACCTCTACGAGGCCGGCCACCTGCTCAGGGAGATGCAGGGCCGCTGAACGGCGGCGGATCGCGACGACCGTGCCCATCATGTGGGCCGTGGCCGCCACGGGGGCGGTCGCGGCCCACCTTCCGTCCCGGGAGTGTCCCGATGACCCGATACCACGCGCCGGCCGCCTGGCTGCCGACCTTGACCGCCATCGTCCTTGCCGTATCCCTGGCCGGCTGCGGCGACCGGGACCGCACCGGCGCCGGGAACGCCGACACCGGGGGAACGCCCGCCTCCGGCACGCCGCCTCCGGCGGCCGGGGCCGTCGAGAGCGCCTCCGCGCTGGATCACGGCCCGCGCGCCGCGCAGGCGTTGGCCCTGTCCGATTCGCTGGCGGCGGTGGGCCAGGTGCTGTTCGATACCAAGGGCTGTACCGGCTGCCACGAACTGGGCTCGGCCGACAGCGCGCCGGACCTGCGCGGCGTCGGCGAACGGCGGACCGAGGCCTGGCTGCGGCGGCAGTTGACGGCACCCGAGTGGATGGCGGAGCACGACCCGGTGACGCGCGCGATGGTCGAGCAGTACGGCGTGCCCATGTCCGACCTGGACGTGACCGACGACGAGGCCACGGCCCTGCTGCATTACATGTTGAGCGTGGAGGCGCCGCGCTAGCGCTGTCCGGCCGCTTCGTCAGGCGGTCGTCGGCTGGCGGCGGCCGGCGCCCCACCGCACGAGCATGTCGCGCAGGTCATCGGTGCGGACCGGCTTGCTGAGGTAGTCGTCCATGCCGGCCGCAAGGCAGCGCTCGCGATCACCCGGCATGGCATGGGCGGTCATGGCGATGATCGGCACCCGCGGACCCGGCTCCTCCGCGAGGCGGATCTGCGCCGTCGCGGTGTAGCCGTCCATCTCCGGCATCTGGCAGTCCATCAGCACGACGTCGTAGAGGAAGTCCTGCGCCATCCGCACGGCCTCGGCCCCGTTCCCGACGGTGTCGACCCGGCAGCCGAAGCGCGCCAGGGTCATCTGCGCCACCTTCTGGTTGAACACGTTGTCCTCGGCGAGCAGGATGCGCAGCCCCGCCAGGTCGTCGGCGGCTTGGGTGCCGCCGGGCCCGCCCTGGGCCGGCTGCGCGCAGGCCACCGCCGGGGCCGGCACCGAGTCGGGCGCCGCGAGCGGCAGCTTCAGCTCGAGCCGGAACGTCGAGCCCTCGCCGACCCGGCTGCTGGCGGTCACGCTTCCACCCATCAGCTCGGCCAGCTGCCGGCAGATGGCCAGCCCCAGGCCGGTGCCGCCGTAGCGACGCGTCGTCGAGGAGTCGGCCTGCGTGAAGCGCGTGAAGAGGTCGGGAATCCGGTCGCCGCTGATGCCGACGCCGGTGTCGATGACGGCGACGGACCACTCGGCGCGGCCGCTGCCGTCCGGGTGGCCGGCGGCCACGATGCGCACGCCGCCGCGCTCGGTGAACTTGATGGCGTTGTTGAGCAGGTTGGTCACGATCTGGCGGATGCGGCCGGCGTCGCCGACGACCTCGTCGGCACCGGACGCCTCGACCTCCAGCGTCAGGGAAAGGGCCTTCTCGTCGGCCGCCGCCCGCATGAGATCAACGACTTCGCCCAGGAGCGTGCTCATGCGCAGGGGGTGCGTCTCGATGCCGAGCTTGCCCGCCTCGATCTTGCTGAAGTCCAGGATGTCGTTGATGATCGACATCAGCGACTGGCCCGAGTTGAAGATGATGTTGGCGTACTCCCGCTGTTCCGTCGTCAGCGGCGTGTCCAGCAGCACGCCGGTCATGCCCAGGACGCCGTTCATCGGCGTGCGGATCTCGTGCGACATGTTGGCCAGGAAGTCGCTCTTGGCCTGGTTGGCGGCGTCGGCCTTCTCCTTGGCGACGGTTCGTTCGCGGATCTGGTCGAGCATCTCGTTGAAGGCATCGACCAGCACGCTCAGCTCGCGGTCATGCGCTGGCGACGCCCGCAGCGCGAAGTCCTGTTCCTGCGACACGCGCCGGGCCACGAGGGCCAGGTCCGAGAGGGGCCCGGTGATGCGGCGCTGCAGCCGGTGCACGAGCGCGACGGCCACCAGCGTCACCAGCAGGCAGCCGAACCCGATGACCAGCGCGTAGGCTCTCTGCTGGCGGTGGTAGTCGTCCAGGCTGCCCATGACGGCAACCGTCCCCACGCGCTCGCCCTGCCAGACGACCGGCGCGCTCACCAGGGTCGGCAGCGCTCCCAGGCCGGCGTCCGCCGGGAACAGCTCGGCCGGCATCCGCGCGATCTCGCCGAAGCTGGCGAAGGGCTTGCCGTCGGCGTCGTAGAGACGGGCGCCGACGACCTGCGGGAGCACGCGCAGGGAGGCCAGGCTGCCGCGGGCGAACTCGCGATCGTCGAACACGAGCGATGCGGCGCAATTGGCGGCCACGATCGCCGCGACGCTCTGCTGCTGGTCGCGCAGGCGCGCGCTCTCGCGCCGGGCCTGGTCCACGGTGACGATCGCCGCGACCAGGGCCATGGCGATGATGACCGGCAGCGTGGCGATCAGGCCCAGCCGGCGGCTGAGCGAGGCATGCGCGGCGAAGCCCACTCAGTCGCCTCCTTCCACGATCTCGGCCACCTTCAGCAGCTGCGGGTCCAGCCTGAGTCCCGCCCGTTCGGCGGCGGCGCGGTTGACCAGGAGACGGTAGCGGTTGCGGTCGCGACGCAGCTGGACCATCCCGCCGGCTTCGCAGAAGCCGTCGATCTCGCTCACGGTCAGCAGCGGCCGGCGCGCCAGCGAACCCAGGAGGTCCGTCAGGCGTGCCTGTTCCGACCGCGAGATGAAGACGATCTGGGCCTCGCGGGCGGCGCCCGCTGTCAGCTGAGGGACCAGCGAGAGCGATCGCTTCCGCAGCGTCCTTCCCGCCAGGCTGGCCAGCTCCGGATCCGATTCATCGTGTCCGACCAGGCCGATGACGAACGGGCCGGGCTCCAGCGCGCTGTCGGGCCAGGTGACGGCCAGGGCCAGGCCGTGCAGGATGTCCGCCTTGATCTGCGCGTCGTGAGGCGACGCCGCGCAGACGGACACGGACAGCGGCGCGGCGGCGATCGCGTACGCGATCACCGCTGCCAGCACGCCCGGCACGCCGATTCCCACCCGAGGACCCACTTCCCGCCTTCCCCGCCACGTAAACGGTTGAGCAGCCGATCCTTGGGGTTATCGGCGGCGGGCGGCGGCGTTTGAGGGTGTATCGGGGAGAGGGCGGCCGCCCGGCTGACGGCGGCCGCCACCCCATGCCGAAGCTAACCTGCTGTCAGAAAACGGGTTCAGTTGCCATCCCGGCCGGACAGGTAGTCGGCCAGGCGCTGCCGGCTGTGCTCGTCCTCATGGCAGTAGACGCAGAGGTTCTCCCAGTTCGAGCCGTCGGCGGGGTTGTTGCGGTCGTTCCCGTCCTTGTGGTGGACGGTCAGCAGGTGGCGGTCCTGGGCGGTGAACTCGCGCGCGCACTTGGCGCAGATCATGCCGTGGATCGCCAGCGACCGCTCGCGGTAGTTCGCGTTCGGGGCCGCCAGCCCCTTGAGCTCCTTCAGCCCACGCGCGATCTCCTCCGGCGTCGGCGGCTTCGCCGGCCCCCGCCGCTTCCCGCCCCGCCGATAAGGACCACCCAGCGACATCGGCGCCTCCCTTGTCATCGCCGCCCGGTGGCGGCGCGTCAGTCGGCCAGCCGGGCGATGAACGGAACCACGATCGCCAGCGCCGCCAGCACGCCGGTCACCGCCATGAACATGGAATAGCGCGCGCCGTAGTTCGCGACCAGCGACTCGTCGTAGTAGCGGGCGACATCGTTGTCGCGGTACATCTCCAGCAGGCCGCGCACCAGCTTCAGACGCGTCGAACGCCCCGAGGCCAGCGCGCGCAGGCAGAATCCGTTGATCGCGACGGTGGCCACGACCAGCAGCGCGAAGATGACGTCGCCCGCCCCCCGGTCACCGTCGCGCCCGGAGGACGCAACCGCCCAGTTGATGCCGAGCACCACCAGGTTGAACAGCACGGCCGCCACGACGAAGACGGTGTCGGTGCGGGCGTTCTGCTGCAGCTCGTCGACGATGTGGTCGTGGAGCTTTCCGAGCATGGGCCACCTCCGGGCGCCCTGGGCGCAACGCCGACGCCCGGTCGAATCGGTGCCGACGTGACGTCTCGTCAGGCCGGACGGTACCAGATGGGTGGCGGTCGCGGCAAGGCACGGCAAGCGCCCGCCGCGACCGCACTCCCAAGCGCCCCCCTACTTCGCCAGCGTCAGCTTCACCGACTCGCGGCGACCGCCCGCCTCGATGCTCGCCACGTAAACGCCGGCCGGCAGCACACGACCGCCATCATCCAGGCCGTCCCAGGCAGTCTGATGCCGACCCGCCGCCCGTGCGCTCCCGACGGCCAGCACCCGCACCTGACGTCCGGCCGCATCGTGCACCCGCAACGTCACGGACGCCGCCTCCGGCAGCTCGAAACTGATCATCGTGCGCGGGTTGAACGGATTCGGCGCGCCGGCCAGCGCCAGCTCGCCGCGGGACGGGACCTCGTCGACCGCGGATGCATCCTGGACGACCACGACGCCCGTCATCCCCATCAGCTCATGGGGGCGGCAGAAGTAGTCCACCACGCCGGCCGCCGTGAAGGTGTGCGAGAAGGTCGGATTGAAGGAGCTCAACGGGCCGTCGAAGAGCTGGCCGACCTGCGGGTCGGCAGCACCGGTCCCGCTGGTGACCGTGTGCGAGAAGCTGCTCCACTGCCAGGTGACGGTGTCCCCGACGTTGATCGTGATCACGTCCGGGGAGAACGCGAAGGCGGATTGCTGCACGATGTGGGTGGCCGCGACGGCCGGTCCGGCGGTGGCAAGCGCGAGCAACAGGAAACTCGCGACGATGTGACGGGTGTTCATGCGCTCCCTCCAGGGCAGGTTGGGCCGCGCCGGGCACGGCCGGCACGGAATGGTTCAAGGGACCGCAGGAAACATCATACCATCGAAACCGGTCCGCCGCATCACCGCGCGCCGCAACCTCAATACCGTGCTTGCGGATTCCGCCAGGCGGAGACAAAGCGATCGCCCCGCCACCATCGGCAGCGGGGCGATCCATCGCTCGAGTGCGTGGGCTGGGAACTACCAGCGGCCGCCGCCGCCGCCACCCCGGCCGCCGCCGTAGCCGCCACGGCCGCCGCCGCCGCCGCCACCACCGCCGCCGCCGCGCGGACGGTCCTGGGCCTCGTTGACGCGGAGGGCGCGGCCGCCCATCTCCTTGCCGTCGAGCGCCTGGATCATCGCCTGCAGGGCGTCATCGTCGACCTCGACGAAGCCGAAGCCGCGGGGACGGCCCGTCTCGCGGTCATTGATCAGCGCCACCGAATGCACGGTGCCATGCTGGCCGAAAAGCTGGGAAATCTCGTCCTCGGTCGCGCTGAAGGGCAGGTTGCCCACGTACAGTTTCTTCACGGTCGTCTCTCCAGATGCCGGCTGTCCGGCTTACAAGCGCGCAGGGCCGCCGGCCACTTCCGGCGTGACCCCTTGCACTTCAAACGGGCCCGGCCGGTGCCGGACCGTATCCCCCGCCATGGCGGGGAAACCCTCGCCCCGGCGCGCGCACGATCATGTGCCGGCCCGGGCGGCGGTATCGCTTCCATTTCGCGGCTGGCAGATCCCAAGGTAGACCGGCAAGAGCGAAGGCGGCGAAAACTCGCTTCGACGTTAACGCAAGTTCCGGACCATTTCAAGCTTTTTGCGCCCCCCCGGCGCCGACCGTCGAGGCCGTCCCCGTCGCCAGGCGCCGCAGGCCACCATGAAACGGCTAGTTCATTGCCGAACAAGGGCTTGGCATGGGGCCGGCCCCCGTCTATGATGGCGCCGGCGGAAGGAGGGGGTCGTGGTCAAGTTCCTGCTCTGGTGCGTGCTGTTCGTGCTCTGCTGGCCGGTGGCTGTGCTGGGCCTGCTCCTTTATCCTGTCGTCTGGCTCCTGTTGATCCCGTTCCGGCTGGTCGGGATCACCGTCGGGGCCGTCCTGGCCCTGATCAAGGCCATCGTCATGCTCCCGGCGCGCCTGCTGGGACATCGCCCCGGAAGGAAGTAGTCCGACCCGGGACGAAGCTGCCCGGAATGCTGCTCCCCGAACCGCGCGGACGTCCGCGAGGAGACCACCCATGTCCGAGTCCCGGCGCCTGCGGGCGCTGATCGACCGTGCGCGCCTGTCCCGCGAGATCGCACCCTTCGGGCGGTCGGACGCGCGCAAGGGCGCCTGGCAGCTGGTCAACACCATCGTGCCGTACCTGGGCCTGTTGTCGCTGATGGTGTACGGACGCCTCCACGGCTGGCACTGGGCGTGGACGCTGCTGCTGGCGCTGCCGACTGCGGCGCTGATGATCCGGATCTTCATCTTCTTCCACGACTGCTGCCACGATTCGTTCTTCGGCTCGCGCACGGCCAACCGCATCACGGGCTGGGTCACGGGGATCCTCACGTTCACGCCGTTCGACGACTGGAAGCAGTCGCACCAGCGCCACCACACGACGGCCGGCGACCTGGACAACCGGGGCACGGGCGACGTCTGGACGATGACCGTGGACGAGTACCTGGCGGCCTCGCGACGGAAGCGGCTGGGCTACCGGCTGGTGCGCAACCCGTTCTTCCTGCTGCTGGTGGTGCCGTTCTACCTGTCGCTCATCGCCTATCGCATCCCGCGCCGGGGCGCCGGCCGTGCCGCCGCCGCCAGCGTGCTGCTGACCGACCTGGCCCTGCTGGCCATCGCGGTGGTTGCCAGCCGGACGATCGGGCTGGGCAACTACCTGCTGGTGCAGCTGCCGGTGATCGTCATCTCGTGGACCAGCGGCGTCTGGCTCTTCTACGTGCAGCACCAGTTCGAGGGCACGCACTGGAGCCGCCACGATGACTGGGAACCGCTGGAGGCGGCGCTGGCCGGCAGTTCCTACTACAAGCTGCCGCGCGTGCTGCAGTGGTTCACCGGCAACATCGGCCTTCACCACATCCACCACCTGCGACCGCGGATCCCGAACTACCACCTGCAGGCCTGCCAGGACGCGGTCCCGGCGCTGCAGCACATCAAGCCGCTGACCCTGCGGCGGAGCCTGCGCTCGGTGGCGATGAACCTCTGGGACGAGAAGCAGCAGAAGCTGGTCAGCTTCCGCGCGATCAGGGGTCTGCCGCGCCGGCGGTCGTGGCGAACAGCGTCGCCCGCACGGTGACACGGGCCTGGTCCTCGGGGCGCGGCGGCAGGAAGGCCTCGCGGCAGAACGCCTCCACGGCGAAGCGCTCGCCCGGGACCACCTCAACCTCGGTGCCGCCGCCGGGCAGGTCGCGCTGCGCGTAGTCGAGCACGAGCTTCTTCCTCAGCGAGTCGCGAGCGATCTCGCAGCGGCAGCCCGGCCCGTCGGGCAGTCGCCTCTGCACGTAGCGCAGGTGCTGCGCCGCCAGCCAGGCTGGTCCCGCTGCCGGGAAGGGCGCCGCGAAGGCCAGGCTGGGCCGCGGCGCCGCGGCTAGGGTTGCCGGCAGCAGCCGGCCCCAGGGCGCCAGCCCGGCGTTGACCGCCGCCAGGAACCCGGCGTCATCGCGCCAGCGCGCCTCCGCGCGCGCGGCCCCCGCGGCGGTCCACAGCAGGCCCAGGCGGTCGTGCCCGACCAGGCGGCAGGGCTGGTCCTTGGCGCCCCAGGCGGAGGTGCCGGGACCCCGGAAGGCGTCGACCAGGCCGGCGTCGGCGAGCATGAACGCGCGGCCCAGCGCTGCCGCGACGTAGCCGCGCGGCAGGCCCGCCGCCGCGGCCCCCAGGTCCACGTTGAATACGACCTCGCGGCGGTCGCGCCGTGCCGCCAGGATGCGCCGGCGGATCGCCAGCGCCGCCTCTTCCGGGCCGGTCCCGTCGACCGCGCCGCGGGCCGACCGGGGCGGGCGCGCGGGCCGCACGCGATCACGCGAGGCCGGCGCCTGCGCCCCGGCAGGCAGGTCCAGGCCGCGCAGGCTCAGCGCGTGCACGCGCCGCACCGGCTCCTCCGCCAGGCCGGGCGCCACGGCAGGCAACGCCGTCGGAGGTGTGGCGGCGTCCGGTCGCGGCCCGGCCGCGAACCGCGCCAGGAAGTCGTCCTGGAAGGCCGCCGTGATCGCGTCGTAGTAGACGAACCCGTGCTCGCGCACGGCGGCGACGACCGCGCGCCAGGTCGCGGTCGGGTCGCCGGGATCGGCCGCCGGCGCCTGCGGATGACGGCCGCTGACCAGCGCCTGCGACACCACCGCCTCGGGATCGCGCGCGGCGGCCCGCACCTGGAAGCCGGCGCGCCGGATCGTCACCGCCAGGCGCCGGACCACGCGCGCCGTGCGGTCCGGGGACGGCGGCGCCTCGTAGACCAGCGGCGTGGACGGGAAGTGCACCAGCGGCGTGATCGAGAAGATGACGCGCGGCCGCCGCCCCTGTCCATCCAGCTCGGAACGGAACCAGGCGAGGAGCGCCGCGAACTCGGCGAAATCGTCGTCGCGCTCGCGCCCCGTCGCGATGAGGAACACCTTGACCTGGCGCAGCGGCGCCGCCGCGATCGCCGCCAGCGCGCGCCGCAGCTTCGCGTCGTCGAGCCGCTTGTTGAGGTAGGCGCGCAGGCGGTCGGAGATGCCCTCCATGCCGCAGGTGAGGCTGGTCTTGCCGACAGCGTGCATGATCTGCAGCAGCCCCGGGTCGCCGGCCAGCTGGTCGAACCGCTGGCTCTTGAGCCCCAGGCGGTCGAAGCGCGAACTGAGGCGCTCGATGATGCCGCGGATGTCCTCGTGCATGTCGAAGTTGAAGCTGAACAGCTCGGCCCGGTGCGCGCCGGACCAGGCCTTCAGCTCGCGGGCGCGCGCGTCGATGTCGTCGCCCGGCACGCTGCGGTAGCGCGGGTGAAGCCACGATTCGTAGCAGAAGCTGCACTTCCAGCGGCAGCCCTCGGTGATCGGAACCGTGACGATGCCGGTGCGCGACAGGTCGTAGCTGACGGGCATCGCGGCTGCAGGAACGGCGACGTCGGCGCCCTCCCCGCCGCCGGTCCGGCGCGGCGATGAGCCCGGCGCCTGCCGGCCCGGGGCCGGCAACGGCTCGCCGGGCAGCACGAAGCCCTCGAGGTCGCGCAGCGACGCCAGCACCTCGCGCTTGCCCAGCCCCCGGGCCCGGCCATCGCGGCAGCGCGCGAACAGGGTGGCGATCGCGCCCGGGTCGCCGCCGATGAAGATCCCGTCGACACCGGCGTCGTCACCGTAGAGCGCCGCGGCCGCGCCGACGCTGGCACCGCCGGCGATCACCAGGGGCAAGCCCTCGTCGGCCAGCCGCTCGCGTCGATCCACGGGAATGCCGCTGCGCACGAGCATCGCCGCCAGGTTGATCGTCTCCTGGGGCACCGAGAGCGACACGCCCAGGCAGTCGAACTCGCGGACGCCACGCTTGGTCTGCGTCCCCAGCAGCCACGGCACTCCGGCGGCGGTCATCAGCTCGCCGTCGCGCGGCGGCGGCAGCCAGGCCAGGTCCGGGTAGACGCCGGCCAACCCGGCAAGCACGGCATGGACCAGCAGGTGCGAGGTGGAGACGGCGGTATCGCGATAAGTCGACAGGCGCGCCAGCAGCACGCGGTACGGCCGGTGGTCCCACTCGGCGGGAGGCACCGTGTTGAGCTCGCCCCCGCGTAACCAGACGCCGCCGGCACTCAGGAGCGGCCAGGCCTGTCCGTACCAGCCGGACCAGGCCGCAGGGGGTGCGACCGGTCCCGGGACGGGCGCGATGCCAGGACTGGGAAGCGGGGTTTCCATCGGCGCAAGATGACGCGCCCCCCGCCCCGTGGAAACCGGAATCTGCAGCGCATCCCGCGGACCGGGCGGCTGAACGGGCGCTATCAGTCGCGGGGGACGACCTGGTCGCGACCGCGTTGCCGCACGACCCCGATCCGTTGTACACTTGTCGAGGCACCCCGGAGCGCATGGATGCGCCCCGCCGGGGCGGGCACTGCCCGCCCGCGCATCACCCATCCCGCACCGGAGGCCATCCATGCGTCGCCACGCCGTCGGCGTCATTGCCCTGCTGTCCCTGTCGCTGCTGGCCGTACCGTGCCACGCAGCCGCCGCCGGGGGCGCGCCCGCGCGGGCAGGCGAGGTCATCCACCAGGACATGTTCGATGCGACCAGCCTGGCCTGGCGCCAGGGGACAGGCGGCGCCACGCCCGTGCTGCCCGGCACGCGTCTGTTGCCCCGTCCCGGCGCACCCGAGGTGCCCACGCGCCAGCACCTGCTGGTCGTGCCGGCGGATCGCCGCGTCGCAGCGGTGACCATCGAGCCGCTGGCCACGCACGTCGTGCGCGCGCCCGGCGGCCTGGCGACGGGTGGCGAACTCCTCACCTCCACCGGTCAGCCGCTGCCGCATCCCGTCACGACGGGCGAACAGGACTGGCTGGCCGCATCGTCGGTGCACGCGTGGCGGGGCTACCAGCTCGTGGCCGTTGCCGTGCAGCCCCTGCTGGACCGCGGCGACGGCGCGTGCGAGTTCCTGGATGCGTACGAGGTTCGGGTGCAATGGGAGGCCGCCGGCGGCGCCCCGGACATCCTGGCCCGCGAGCGCCTGGTGCCCGGCGAGGCGGCCGGTACGCGCCGCCTCCTGGAGCGGCTGGTGGACAATCCGTCCGCGCTCGGCATGGCGGCGCGTCAGGACGGCCTGCCGGTGGCGGCAACCGCCGGCGGGTTCAACCCCGACAAGACACCGAGCCTGTCGGGCAGCCCCGTGACGGCCCTCATCATCACGAACGAGGCGCTGGCCCCGTCGTTCCAGGCCCTGGCCGACTACCGTACCGCACGAGGGATGCCGACGGTGGTCGCCACGCGCGAGTACATCGCGGCGAACCACCGCCGCGGTGCCGACATCCAGGAGACGATCCGCTACTACATCCAGGATGCCTACGCCAAGTGGGGCGTCGAGTACGTGCTGCTGGGCGGCGACTCGGAGGTGCTGCCCCCGCGGCTGATCCTGAACAGCCTCTACCCGGCCAACAGCTACACGGCCATCCCCTGCGACCTCTACTTCGCCTGCCTGGACGGCAACTGGAACGCCGACGGCGACGAGAATTACGGGCAGCCGGCGCGCTACGAGGAGCCGGGCGACCTGGTGGACTTCGCCGAGGAAGTGTACATCGGGCGCGCGCCGGTCAGCACCCCGGCCGACGCGACACTATTCGTGCAGAAGGTCATCCAGTACGAGTCGCAGCCGGCGAATGTCGGCTGGACCAACCGCGTGCTGTTCGCCGCCGAGGTGCTGTTCCCCGAGGCGTACACGCCGGGCGCGACGATCACGCTGGACGGCGCCAGCTTCGCCGACCAGCAGTACAACGCGCTGATCGGCACCTGCACGGACCTGCAGGCGCTCCGCATGTACGAGACGGACGCCCTGTTCCCCCGCGACCTGCCGCTGACCCGGGCCAGCCTGGTCGACACGCTGAACACCGGCCACTACGGCATCGTCAACCAGATCGGCCACGGCTACTTCTTCAACATGTCGGTCGGCGACGGGAACTTCACGACTGTCGATGCCGACAACCTGGCCAACGCCGCGCACCCGTTCCTCCTCTACGGCCTGAACTGCGCCTCGGCCGCCTTCGACAACAGCTGCCTGATGGAGCGACTGCTGCAGAACCCGGGCGGCGGCGCCGTCGCGACGCTGGGCTCGACGCGGGAGGCGTTCCCCTCGGCGGTCAACGCGTACCAGCAGGAGTTCTTCGCCCAGCTCTACTGCGAGGGCGAGCACCGCGTGGGACGACTGGTGGCGCTCAGCCGCCTGCCGTTCCTGGCCGCGACGGTGCAGAACTACCTGGATCGCTGGACGTTCGAGAACTACACGCTGCTGGGCGATCCCGCGCTCATGCTGTGGAGTGCCGTGCCGCAGGCGCTGGCCGTGGCGGCCCCGGCCTCGCTGCCCCTCGGCGAGCAGGTCGTGAACGTGACCGTCACCTCGGGCGGCGGTCCGGCGCCGGGCGCGGTCGTGTGCCTGACCAAGCCCGGCGAGGCGCTGGCCTGGGCCACCACGAATGCGTCGGGCCAGGCCGCGCTGCCGGTGATCCTGGCCAGCGCCGGCAGTGCCACGCTGACGGTGACGGGGCCGAACTTCGCAGCCCACGCGGGATCGATCCCCGTCGCCGCCTCGGGGCGCTACCTGAAGGTCACCGGGCTTCCGCTGCTGGACAACGGCGCCTCGGGCAGCATCGGCAACGGGAACGGCGTCATCGACGCGGGCGAGCGCATCGCCTTCACGCCGACCTACCTCAACACAGGGACGAGCAACGCGACGACGCTGCGCGGCAAGCTCGTCTCGACGACGCCCGGCGTCACGGTGGTGACCGGCGAGGTGGTCCTGGCCAACGCCGCCGCCGGTGCCGCGACCAGCGCCCAGTCGCCCATCCTGGTGGACTTCTCCGCCGGACTGCCCGATGGCCAACCGATCCGGTTCCGTTCTGACGTCCGGTCCGGCACCACCCACTGGTACTCGGAGATCGAGGCGGCGCTCAACGCGCCCGAGCCCGAGGTGGACACGCTCGACTGGCAGGACGCGACCTGGGGCGACGGCGACGGCGCGCTGGACGACGGCGAGCGCGTGGGCGTGACCGTGGACCTGCGCAACTTCGGCGTCGGGACCACCGGCGCGCTGACGGGCCGGCTGCGCACGCAGGACCCCAACGTGGTCCTGCACGACACCGTCGCCACCTGGAGCCCGCTGGGCCTTCTCGGCCACGCCGGCAACGCGGCGCCGCTGTCGCTGTCGCTGACGAGCGCCGGCGCCGGCGGCGCGGCCTGGGTGCTGGTGACCGACGCCCAGGGGCGGCAGCTCAGGCACGACTTCTCGCTGGGGCGCCCGCCCGCGCCGTCGGGTCTGGCGGCATCGACGGAGCTGGGCCCCGACTCGATCCTGCTGACCTGGGATCCTCCGGCGCACGACGGCATCCTGGGCTACGTCGTCTACCGCGCGGACTCCGTGGCCGGGCCGTGGACGCGGATCAACCGCGACATCCTCGAGCGCATCTGTTCCTACACGGACACCGGGCTGCCCCAGCTGACGCCGTTCCACTACCGGGTGGCGGCGGTGGACTCGTCGCGCGTGCCGAGCGTCCTGTCCGCGGTGGTCAGCCAGTCGACGGCACCGGGTGAGATGGTCGGCTTCCCCGCCGGCTTCGACGGCGAGACCAGCGGTCCCCTCGCCGTGGGCGACATCGACGGCAATGGCCGGCCCGAGATCGTCCTGTCCAGCAACCAGGTCTGGGCCTGGCACCACGACGGCAGGGAGGTTCGCGACGGCGACGCGCAGGCGCTGACGCTGGGCCAGTTCACCGATTTCGCCGCGGGCGCGCTGCTCGAGCTGTCAGCGGTGACGATGGCCGACCTCGACGGCGTGGCCGGCCAGGAGTTCATCGCCTGCCAGCGCAACCAGGGCTCGAAGGTGCACGTGTTCCGCGCCGACGGCAGCGCGCTGCCGGGCTGGCCGCGCCCGCTGAACACGGCGTCCGGCACGACCATCAACTGGGCCGCCCCGGCGGTGGGCGACATCGACGGCGACGGCCTGCCCGAGATCGTCGTCAACACGGTCAACGGCATGGTCTGGGCCTGGAACGCCGACGGCACCGAGGTGCGCGACGGCGATGCCAACCCGGCCACGCAGGGCATCTTCTACGTGCGCGCCGGCGCCGGCGGCGAGTGGTCGCGCAGCGGCCCCACGCTGGTCGACCTCGACGGCGACGACCGGCGCGACATCGTGTTCGGCACGAAGAACGACGCGACCGGCATCCGGCGCCTGATGGCCCTGCGCCACGACGGGACCAACGTGCCCGGCTTCCCGCGCACCGTGAGCGGTGCCGTCGATTGCGATATCGCCGCCGGCGACCTGGACGGCGACGGCCAGGTCGAACTCGTGCTGTTCGACAACTGGCGCTACCTCTACGCGGTACGTGCCAACGGGACGGACTATCCGGGCTTCCCGCGGCTGATGCCCTACGCCGCCAGCAACCAGTGGGTCACCAGCCCCGCCCTGGCCGACCTGGATGGCGACGGCTGGCTGGAGATCGTCTACACGCCCAACGCCACGGGACTCAGTTCCAAGCTGGTCGTCGTCAGCACGAAGACGTCCGACGGCACCTCCGGCCAGGTGCGCCCGGGCTGGCCGGTGGACCTCCCGGGCTCCAGCGAGGCCAGCCCGGTCGTCGGCGACCTGGACGGCGACGGCACGCCCGAGATCGTGCAGGGCATCGGCGGCGGCGACGTCGGCGCGCCCTACAACCTGTACGTGTACCACGCGGACGGGCAGCCGATGAGCGGGTTCCCCGTCACGCTGACCGGCCCGGTACGCACCTCGCCGGTGATCACGGACCTGGACCTGGACGGCGACGTGGACCTGGTCTACGCCGGCTGGGACTTCCGTTGCCACGTCTGGGACCTGCCGTTCGCGCACAGCGAGGCCAAGGCGTTCTGGCCCACGTACAAGGGCAACATGCGCCGCGACGGCGTGCTGTCGTCGCCGGGCGTGGCGCCCGCCGATGGGACGGTGGTGCCGGCGGCGCCGCTGGCGCTGGACCTGCCGTGGCCGAACCCGTTCAACCCTTCGGTATCCGTCCGCCTGTACGTGGATGCGACGCGCGCGGTGAAGCTGGCGGTGCACGACGTGCGCGGCCGCCGCGTGCGCAACCTCTACGACGGGAAGCTGGCCGAGGGCTGGCGCACCGTGGTCTGGGACGGGCTGGATGACGGCGGTCGCGCCGCCGCGAGCGGCGTGTATTTCCTGCGCGCCGAGGGCGCCGGCGCCGGGTCGGCGACACGCAAGCTCGTGCTCGTGCGGTAGGCTGTGCTATGTTTGGCTGCGGGCGGCCGGTCGGCGGTCGCCCGCGGCGCCGTCCTCCCGGTCGGGACACCGGGGCGCGCCGCAGCCCGACGACCAGCCCGGACCCGAAAGGCCGCCCCTCCCGTGCGCATCTGCCTGCTGACTCCCCAGGACCTCGACGCGCAGCCCTTCCCCGCCGACGACTGGCCCTGCGACCCCCGGCCCTACCTGCCGGAGGCCAGCTGGCACGTCGAGACGCTGGAAAAGGGAACGTCGGTCCGCACCATCCGCCGCCTGGCCCGCGAGGGTTTCGACGTCTTCTTCAACCTCTGCGACGGCACGGCGGAGTGCCACGTGCCGGGCATCGAGGTCGTGCGAGCGCTCGAGCGCCTGGACCTGCCCTTCACCGGCGCCACCTCCGAGTTCTACGAGCCCTCGCGCGTGACGATGAAGCGCGCCTGCCGCGCGCTGGGCATCGCGACGCCGGCCTGGGCGGTCGCGCGGCGGGAAGAGGACATTGATCGCGCCGCCGCGCGCCTGCGCTACCCGCTGATCGTCAAGCACCACAGCAGCTACGCGAGCGTCGACCTCAGCCGCGCCTCGCGCGTGGTGAGCGAAGCCGGCCTGCGCCGCCAGGCGCGCAAGATGATCCGGCGCCACGGCGCCGCGCTGATCGAGGAGTTCATCGAGGGCACCGAATGCACGGTGCTGGTGGCGGAGGTTCCCGGCCGCCCCGAACGGCCGCGCACCTACCCGCCGGTGCAGTACGCCTTCCCGCCGGGCGAGTCGTTCAAGCACGAGAAGATGAAGTGGGTCGACTACGACCGCATGTCCTCCGGGCCGGTGACCGACCGCAAGCTGGCGCGGCGCCTGCGATCCGAGGCGGCCCGCCTGTTCGTCGCCCTCAAGGGCGCGGGCTTCGGGCGCTGCGACGTCCGCGTCGACCACGAGGGCACGCCCTGGATGCTCGAGATCAACGCCAACTGCGGCATCTACTTCCCTCCCGACGGCTTCGGCGGCGCCGACATGTGCCTGGCGCAGGATCCCGAGGGCCACGTGGGGTTCACCCGCCGCCTGGTGCGGGCCGGACTGTGGCGTCATCGCCGACGTCGGGCCGCCCGCAACGGTGACAAGGAGAAGGCATGAACAGGAACCTGCGCACGACGCGCCTGCTGGCGGCACTTGCCCTGGCCGCGGCGCTGGCGGCCTGCAGCGACGACGACGCTTCCGGCCCCGGCTCCGGGGCCATGCCGGACTTCGTGCTGCTGGACGTCAACCCGCAGTCGGCCACGTACGCCGACCCGGTCTCGCCGCGCGACTACCAGGGCGTGGTGTCGGCCTGGTACTTCGGCCACTCGACCTGAGGGACCTGCGTTAGCCAGTTCGGCTATCTCGATCTCATGCAGGACGATCTTGCCGCCGACGGCGTGGACGGCGTGCGCATCCTCGGCGTCAATGCCGTCGGCCAGGAATCGGGCAACCCGCAGATGGTCGCCGGTCGCGACCTCCCGTTGCTGCAGGAGACGCTCGCCCAGCCGGTCTGGACGACCTGGGAGGTGACCTGGCGCGATGTCGTCATCCTGGACGCAGCCAACCGCCGGATCGGCGTCTACAACCTGACCGAGCACCCGCTCTCGGAAGCCACGAACTACGCCGAGTTGAAGGCCATGCTGGAGTCGGCGGCGGGCGCGCGCTGAAGGGGCGGCAGCACCGCCGCAAGGGACAAAGGTCCCATCGGTGAAGAGGGCGGCCGCCGGGGGGTTCACCCGGCGGCCGCCGCTTCCGCCACAGGTATCGAACGCGGACCGCTCAGCGCCCGCCCTGCTGGATCTTCAGCTGCGAGTCGTAGACGGCGCGGCGCACCTTGCCGAGGCGCACCTCCTGGTCCGCCAGGGCCTTGCGCCGGTCGGCCTGCTTGATCCGCGCGTCCAGCACGGCTCCCTCCAGCCGGGTGATCTCGCGCTGCAGGCGCGCGAACTCGGCAGCGGCGCCGGGGTCGGTGGTGCCGGGGATCTCGGACCGCTCGCGGCGATAGACGGCCAGGTCCAGCTCCAGGCGGCAGGACTTCTCGGTGGCCTCGTGGTACTCGCGGACGGCGCGCGCCATCTCGATCTCGCGCTTGCGCAGGTCGCGGCGACGCTCGAGCAGCTGCTTCTCGCTCTCGGCGAACTTGCGCCGCGCCTCCAGCTCCGCCTGACGGCCGGCGTTCTTCTCCTGCTTCGCGAACGACACCTGCGCCTCCAGCGCCTTGATCTCGCTGGCCTTCATCTCGATGCGGGACGACGCCAGGCGCTCCAGCAGCCGGCCGCGTTCGACGTCGCGGTCGGCCATGGCCTTCTCCGCCACCGCGCCCTGCAGCTCGCGCTGGATCTCGGACTCCGCCCGGTAGTCCACCAGGACCGTCAGCGAATCGTCGACGGCGTTGAACGAAGGGATCGCCTCCGGACCGGGCACGCCCCGTGCCGGCGCGGCCGGCGCCGGCGTCTGCGACGGGACCGTCGGCGCCGGGGCGGGCATCTCCTCGGGCACCGGCTGGGCGGCCACCGGTCGCGTCGGCAGGTCGACCGGCGCGGCCGTGGAATCCGCCGGCGTCCAGCCCGTCTGCGCGGACACAGGCGCCGCGGCGGCCACAAGGATCAGGATCATGGACATCGACAGGCGGGAACGCGTCATCGGTACACCCCCGGGACACACTGCGGCGCGCCCCGGGGGCGCCGACCGCGGATCACTCTTCTGCGAGCGGGAAGGCGACCAGAATAGTCAGCGAACCGCGCCGGGGCAAACCGGACTCCCGGCGCGGCACCCCGGTGGTACCCGTCGTGGCCGTGGCGGAGGTCGCGGGACACCGGCAGGCGGACCAGGAAGCCGCGGCTCAGGCCGTCGCCCCCCGTCCCCGCCCCAGCCACCCCTGCAGCCGGTCCAGGTACGTGAAGAACACCGGCGTCACGTACAGCGTGATCACCTGCGAGAACAGCAGCCCGCCCACGACGCACAGGCCCAGCGGCTGCCGCGCCTCGGCGCCGGCGCCCAGGCCGAGCGCGATCGGCAGCGTGCCCATCAGGGCCGCCATGGTGGTCATCATGATCGGCCGGAAACGGATGCTGCAGGCCTTGACGATGGCCTCCTCGGCGCCGAGTCCCTCGCGCCGCGCGTCCAGGGCGAAATCGATCATCATGATCGCGTTCTTCTTCACCACGCCGATCAGCATGATCAGGCCGACGAAGCTGAAGATGTCCAGCTGCACCCCGAACACGAGCAGCGTCAGCAGGGCCCCGAAGAGCGCGAACGGCAGGCCGGTGAGGATCGTCACCGGGTGCACGAAGCTCTCGTAGAGGATGCCCAGGATCATGTAGATGACCAGGATCGCGAGGACCAGCATCGCCAGCAGGCCCGCCTGCGAGGAGGCGAAGGCCTGCGCCGTGCCGGCGAAGCTGGTGGTGATCCCCGCGGGCAGCGTCTCGGCGGCCGCGCGGTTGACGACCTCCACCGCCTCGCTCAAGGCAATGCCCTCGCCCAGGTTGAACGAGATGGTCACGGCCGGCAGCTGGCCCGAGTGGTTCACCGTGAGGGGCCCGACGCCGGGCTCGAGCCGGGCCACGGCTCCCAGCGGCACGAGCTGTCCGCCGGTCGCCCGCACGTAGAGCTTCTCCAGCGCGGTCGGGTCGCGCTGCGCCTCGGGCAGCAGCTCGAGCAGCACGTTGTACTGGTTGTCGGGCGCCAGGATCGTCGTGACCTGCCGCGTGCCGAAGGCCGAGTAGAGCGTCTCCTCGATCACCTGCGGCGTGACGCCCAGGGAGGCGGCGCGGTCGCGGTCGATGACGACGTTGATCTCGGGGTTGCTCACGCGCAGGTCGCTGTTCACGTCCCGCAGCGCCGGCTCCTGGCGCAGGCGAGCTTCCAGCAGCGGCGCCGCCGCGTAGAGGGCCTCCAGGTCGGAGGCCTGCATGGTGAACTGGTAGAGCCCGGACGAGAAGCGCGCGCCGATGTTGATCGCGGGCGGGTTGTTCAGGAACACCCGCAGGCCCGGCACCTTCGACAGCTCCCGCCGCAGCGCGACAACGACGTCGTCCGCGCCCAGGGGGCGCTCGTCGCGCGGCTTCAGCCGCACGAAGAAGCGGCCGCCGTTGCCCGAAGCGGTCGGCCCGCCCGCCCCGACGCTGGACATGAACACGTCCACGTTCGGGTCCTGGGCCAGCACGGCCGCGGCGGCCTGCTGGTGCTCCTTCATCGACTCGAAGCCCGTGCCCTCGGCCGCCTCTGTGGTGCCGCTCAGGAACCCGGTGTCGGCGGTCGGGATGAAGCCCTTCGGCACGACGCGGAACAGCACCAGCGTGCCGGCCATGATCGCCGCCGACAGCAGCAGCGTGGCGCCCTTGCGGCGCATCGCCAGGGAGAGCGTGCGCTCGTAGAAGCCCAGGCTGACAGCCCAGGCGCGCTCGATGGCGTCGTAGAAGCGGTTGCGGCGCATGTCGTGCGGTTTCAGGAAGCGGCTGCACATCATCGGCGTCAGCGACAGCGAGACGAAGCCCGAGACCAGGATGGCGACCATGATCACCACGGCGAACGACTGGAACAGGCGACCCATGATCCCGCCCATGAAGAGGATCGGGATGAACACGGCCGCCAGCGACAGGGTCATCGAGATGATCGTGAAGCGGACCTCGCGCGCGCCGTCCTTGGCCGCCTGCAGGGGCGGCTTGCCCATCTCCAGGTGCCGGTAGATGTTCTCGAGCATGACGATGGCGTCGTCGACGACGAAGCCCACCGACAGCGTCAGCGCCATCAGGGACAGGTTGTCGAGGTTGTAGCCGAGCACCGCCATGAGCGGGAACGTGCCGACGATCGACATCGGCAGCGCCAGGCTCGGGATGACCGTGGCCGAGAGGTTGCGCAGGAACAGGAAGATGACCAGGATCACGAGTCCCAGCGTCAGGCCGAGCGTCAACTTGACGTCGTGCACCGACTCGCGGATGGGGTCGGCGCGGTCGAACATCACCTCGAGCTCGGTCGCCGCCGGCAGCTGGTCGCGGAACGTGGGCAGCAGGTCCCGCACGGCGCGCGAGACGGCGTCGGTGTTGGTGCCGGGCTGGCGCTGCACGGCCAGCATGATGGCGCGCTCGCCCTTGAACCAGCTGGCGGCCTTGTCGTTCTGCACGCTGTCGACGACGCGGCCCAGCTCCTCCAGCCGTACCGGCGCGCCGTCGCGGTACGCGACGACGATCGGGCGGTACTCGGCGGCGGTGTTCAGCTGGCCGGTGGCGCGGACGGTCAGGTTGCGCTCGGTCCCATACAGCGTGCCGGTCGGCAGGTTGACGTTGGCGCCCTGGATCGACTGCACCACCTGGTCGAGACCCAGCCCGCGCGAGGCCAGCTCGCCCGGGTCGACCTGGATGCGCACGGCGTACTTCTGCGACCCATACACCTGCACCTGCGCCACGCCGCTGACCATCGAGATGCGGCGCGCCACCATCGTCTGGGCATACTCGTCGACGGTCGACAGCGGCAGCGTCGGCGAGCGCAGCACGATGTAGAGGATGGGCTGGTCGGCCGGGTTCACCTTGCGGTACGAGGGCGGAGACGGCATGTCGCGCGGCAGCTGGCGCGCCACGTCGGCGATCGCCGCCTGCACGTCCTGCGCGGCGGCGTCGATGTCGCGGTCGAGTGCGAACTGGATCGTGATGCTCGTCGAGCCCAGCGCGCTGCTGGACGTCATGTTGTCGATGCCGGCGATGGTCGAGAACTGCTTCTCCAGCGGCGTGGCCACGGCCGAGGCCATCGTCTCCGGGCTGGCGCCGGGCAGGCTGGCCGAGACGGAGATCGTCGGGAAGTCGACGTTCGGCAGGTCGCTGACCGGCAGCTGGCGGTAGCCGATGACGCCGGCCACGAGGATGGCCAGCATCACCAGCGTGGTCATCACCGGCCGGGTGATGAAGATGTTCATTTGCCGCCGCCCTGGGGCGCCTGGCCGCCGGCGGCCGCGGCGCCGGCCTTGTCGCCGGCCCCCGGCCCCTTGACCTGCACGGCCGCGCCGGGCACGACGCGGATCTGCCCGTCGACGATGACGGGCTCGCCGTCCGCCAGCTCGCCCTCGACCACGGACTGCCCGCCGATGGTACGGCGCACGGTCACCGGCCGCCGCTGCGCCTTGCCCTCGCCGTCGACGACGAAGACGAAGGCGCCGGCCTGCCCGGTCACGACGGCGGCCGCCGGCACGGTCACGGCCGCGGGCTCGATCGCCAGCTCGACCTCGACGTCGACGAACTGCCCGGGCCACAGCTGCAGGTCCGCGTTGGCGAACTCGGCCTTCAGGGCCACGGTACCGGTCGAGGCGCCGACGGCGTTGTCGATGAACACGAGCTTCCCGGTGGCCGACTCTCCCGCCGCCGCGCCGGACGGCCGCGCGCGCACGACCAGCGGCGCGGTGGCGTGGTGCCGGCGCAGTTCGCCCAGGCGCCCGCCCGGCAGCGCGAAGGCCACGCGGATCGGGTCCAGCTGGTTGACCACCACGAGCGGGCCGCCCCCCGCGGCCACGACGTTGCCCTTCTTCACGAGCGCGGCGCCCGCGCGCCCGGCGACCGGCGACGTGACGGTCGCGTAGGCCAGGTTCAGCTTCGCCTGCCGCACGGCCGCCTCGTCGGCGGCGACGGCCGCGGCGTAGACCGCCGCCTGCGTGCCGGCGGCGTCGGCCTGCTCTCGGGTGACGTAGTCCTTCTCCACCAGCCGCGCGTAGCGCTCGGCCTGCGCGCGCGCATTGGCCGCCTGCGCCTGGTCGCGCGCCAGCTGCGCCTGCGCCGCGTCGAGCGCCGCCTGCAGCGGCCGCGCGTCGAGCCGGTACAGCACCTGGCCCGCGCGCACGTCCTGGCCCTCGGTGAACGCGACCTCGGTGACGACGCCGCCGACCTGCGGGCGCACCGATACCGACTCGATGGGCTCGACCGTGCCGACTGCCGCCGCCAGCACCGGCATCGGCTGCACCTTCACCGGCGCGGTGACCACCGGCGCCGGGCCGCCGCGACCGCCGGCAGCGGGCTTCCCGGTGCCGGGCTTCTCCGCGGCGGCGGGCTTGTCGCCGGCTGCACCCTTGTCGCCGACCGACGGCTGGGCGGCCCCGCCCGCCTTGCCGGCCTCGCCACCCGGTCCCGCCGCACCGACCACCACGACGACCGCCAGCACCGCCGCCGCCGCCGTGATCACGCGCCCACGCTTGCGCCACTTCATCGTTCGACCTCGGGGTGCAGGTTGCCGGGGGCCAGGGGATTGTCGCCGTGCAGCCCGAGCACGCCGGCGTCGCGCGCCAGCTGCGCCAGGGCGATGAACCAGCCGAGCCGCGCGTTCACGTCCTGCGCCCTCGCCTCGGCCAGCGCGCGCTGCGCCGAGAGCAGGTCGAGGATGTCGCCCACGCCCTCGCGGTAGCGGCCGGCGGCCACTTCCCCCGAGCGGGTGGCGCTGGCCAGCAGCTCTCCCACCGTGCGCACGCGCTCGGTGGCGGTCAGGAAGTCGCTGTGCGAGACGAAGACCTCGTAGACGACCTGCTGGCGCAGGCCGCGGGCGCGCTCGGCGGCGGCCTCGGCCTCGGCGCGCGCGCGCGCCAGGTCATGCCGGCCGGAGAAGCCGCCGAACAGCGGCAGGTTCAACACGAGCGAGCCGGTGCCGCGGTCGCGGTAGCCGTCCTCGCCCCCGGTCCAGGTCCGGCCCGCCGAGCCCGACACCGAAAGCCACGGCAGCAGGTCCGAGCGCGCGGCGTCGGCCCGCGCCAGCGCCGCCTGCGCGCGCGCCTGCGCCGCCTGCAGGTCCGGCCGCGAGGCGACCGCGCGCGCGATGAGCTCCTCGACGTCGTGCGCCACGTCGTCGAGCGGGATCTCCGGCACGCCGATCGCCACGTCGCAGGGCGTGTCGGCGGGCAGCCCCATCGCCACCGCGAGCGCGCCCTTCGTCACGCGCACCTGGCCCTCGACGTCGTGCACCGCGAGGCGCGCCTGCGCCCGCGCCGTGCGCGCCTGCAGCACGTCGGCGATGGTGGCCAGGCCCACCTCGTGGCGCGTCTCGGCGGCAACGACGCTGCTCTCGGCCTCGGCGTACGAGGCGCGGTTCGCCTCGAGGATGGCCCGCGCCCCGGCGTGGCGGTAGAAGGCCGTCCCGGCCCCGAGGATCGCGTCCTGGATCACGGCGTTGTGCGTCCAGTCGGCCGCGAGCAGCACCTGCCGCGCGGCCTCCACGCGATCGCCGCGGCCGCCGAAGTCGAGCAGGCGCCACGAGAGGCTGGCGCCCGGACCGTACGTCGTCTCCCAGTCGCCGGATCCGTTGCCGTTGCCGCGCGAGACGCCCGCGGTCCCGTCGACCTCCGGCAGGCGGTCGCCGCGCGCCGCGCCGTAGCCGGCTGCGGCGGCCTTCGCGTCGGCCCAGGCCGCGCGCGTGGCCGGGCTGTTGGCCAGGGCGATGTCGACAACCTCGGCGAGGGTCAGCGCGGCCAGGCGGCCGGGGATCGTGTCGGGGTCCAGGCCCGCCGGCGCCGGCGCCGGCGGGGCGACGGCAGTGGCGGGCGGCTCCCACGGCCGGCCCGGGCCGGGCGCCACGCCGGCGACGCCGCCGACGCGCGGCGGGGCCGCGGCGCAGCCGGCGAGCAGGAGCGCCGGCAACAGCAGGCTGCCGCGCGCAGTGAAGGTCGCGATTCGGGATGACATGCGGTCCCACCTGCCGGTCCGGTTCGTCCGGGGCGCGAAAGTCGCCCGGCAGGGAATGGTAGCAACGGAAGGGCTGTCGAGGTAGTTCCAATCGCGCGCGTCCGTGCGGCCGGTCCATCCCGAATGATCCAGGCTAGACCCGCGCGATCAGGTTGCGGAACTCCTGCGGCCCGGCCTGTTCGGTCCACACCTGCAGGCCCATCGCCCTCGCCTTGTCCAGCAGCGGCGCCGGCACGAACGGCGTCACCAGCAGGTGCGCCTGGCCCGCCTTGAGCGCGCCCACGGCCGCCATCACCCGCGGCAGCGGGTGCTCGCCGGCGGCGATATCGGCGCGCGCATCATCGCGCGAGACGACGGCCACGCCGTGGAGCCAGTCGGGGCGCTCGCCGGTCCCGGTTCCCGACGCTTCCGCGGCCTCACCACCGGCGACGTAGGCCTCCTCGACCCCGGCCGTCTCCCGCAGGCGCGTGATCAGCTCTCCCAGCGGGACGCCCCCCACCTGCGCCGCCTGCTGCAGCGACGTCACCCGCGCCACGGTCCTGCGCAGCACCGGGTTGCGCAGGCGCGCGAACTCCGGCGCGATGGCGATGAGCGCCTCCTCCAGCTCCGGGTACGCGTCCAGGAGCTGGCCCACCTTCATCTGCGGCGTGATCGCCGGCCGCTCACTCATGGCCGCCCTCCTGGACGTAGTTGAGCAGCCGCTGCTGGCCGCTCAGCGCGCGCTTGGCGGTCAGGTCCTGGCTGACCTCGAGCGTGCCCAGGAACTCCCCGGCCTCGTCGTGCAGCGCGAAGTACTCGATGCAGAGGAACTTCCCGCCCAGCTCGATCCAGAACTGGGCGTGCGTCTCGCGGCCCTCGCGGAAGTCCGAGAGGATCTTCTGGACGATGGCCACGCTCTTGGGCGGGTGGCAGTACTCGACCTTGCGGCCGATGATCGCGCGCGTGCGGGCGAAGATGCGCTCGCGTCCCTCGCTGAAGTAGCGCACGGTGTCGTCCGCATCCACGAACGTGATGTCGAAGGGAATGGTGTTCAGCACGGCCTGCAGCTGCGCCGGCGTGAACGACCCGGACGGCAGGCGCACGCGGCCGTCGCCGGTCGCGGCCACCGGCGCGGCGCCCGCCGGTCGCCAGCTCGCCTCGGGCACGACCAGACAATAACCCAGGTCGCCGCTGCCGTCGGCGATCGCGCCCCACTCGGCCTCGTCCAGCGCGTCCAGGCACATCGGCAGCAGGATCTGCTGTTCCTTGTCGATCATGCCGGCGATGGCCTCGACCGCCGGCTGGAGCACGAGCGGGACCAGCGCCCTCGCTTCGCCGGCCGTCGCTCCCGCGGCCGCGGCCAGGGTCTCGACGGCGCCCTTGAGCAGCGCCCGCGCCTCGTCGTGCTTGCCCCACATCACGGTCGGCGGCCCGGTGATCCCGCGCTTCTCCAGGAACGGGAACAGCAGGTGCTCCTTGCGCAGGTAGTGCTTCTCCACGTCCATCAGCGCATTGAAGCGCACGCGCAGGTCGTGAAGCAGTTCGGTGGCGTCGGCCTCCGCGTCCGGCGCCGCGACCTGGTCGAACAACGCGCGCACCGCATCCAGTTCCCAGCCCAGCGCCCGGTTCTCGGCGCGCATGACGTCGACGGGATGCCCCGCCGGCACCGGCCGCTCCTCGTCCGGCAGCAGGCTCGGGTTCAACGCCAGTTTGTGCAGGTCGCAGAACTTGAGGATCTCCTCGGTGGGCATGCCCTCGCCGATGAGCTCCTGCTCGACGGCCACCACCTCGTCATAGGGCACGCGGCCGAGCAGGCGGATCAACTGTGGGCGAACGGCGTCCGGCGCCTCGCCCCCGTGCAGCTGCAGGATCATGTGCTTGAGCAGGGCCATCCGGCGCTGCTGGTCGTGGATCAACTCGCTCATGGCGCGGCCTCCCGGCTGACCCCGGGGGATGAAAACCCCCGCTCAATAACTGGACAACTTTGTCCTGTTTGAGGTCAAGGTAAGTCGCGCAGCGCCGTTGCGCCACCCCCGGGCAGCCCGGCGATGAAGCCGATCGTGAAGCCGAGCGCACCGTCCTGGCCGGCCTGCGGCACGTCCCACGTGCCCTGCGTGATCAGCTCGAGGTTCTCGCCGAGCATCCGGTTGAGACCCAGCGCCAGGCCGCCGCGCTCGACAGTCGGGGCGCCGGCTTCCGGTTCGTCGAGCCAGGTCAGGTCGTACTCGAGCAGCAGCTGGCTGCGCGCGCCGAGCGCACGGTACGCGCCGACGGTCAGCACGCGGTCGGCAACCCGCCCGCCCGAGCCGCCGAGCTTGGCGCCCTCCTGTCCGACCTCGCGCCCGGAGATGGCCAGGCCCGCGCGCGCGTACGCGCCCCAGGTCGACAGGTCGGGCGACGCGTCGAGGTTCAGCTCGAGCGCCGGCCCCACGCACAGGTCGTGCAGCCCGCTGCCGCCGGCGCACAGGTCCAGCACCAGGTCCAGGTCGACGTGGTCGGTGTCGAGCGGCGTCCCGAACAGGCCGACGCCCAGGGCCGCGTCGCCGTCGGCCAGCGTGCCGTCGGCCGCCAGCGCCACCGACAGGTACGTGGAGAAGCGGTCGGCCACGCCCCAGCCCAGCAGCATGTCGCCGGCCACGCCCTGCTCCTCGAGGCTGCGTCCCATGCCGTCCATCGTCAGGTAGAAGTCGATGTTGCCGCTGCCCGCGTCCCAGGTCTCGAGCGTGTCGGCGGCGCGCACGGTCGCTGCTGCACCGCCGAACGTGACCGCCACCACGAGCACGACGATGATGCGCATGCGCTTGAACATTGCCAGCCCTCCCGTGTCGAACCGGTTGAACGTCCCCTGGCCCTCAGGCGACCAGGCTCCCCAGCGAATGCACCGCGAACCCCGCCAGCCAGGCGATCGCGGTCAGGCCGCCGAACTGCACGGCAGCCCACTTCCAGCTCCCGGACTCGCGCCTGACCACCGCGGCGGTGGCCATGCACGGCGTCCCGATCAGCAGGAACAGGATCAGCGACACGCCCACCAGGGGCGGGTAGTCGCGGCGAAGCGTCTCGCGCAGGGCGGTGCTGCCCTCGTCGACCTCGCCCAGCGCGTAGACGATCCCCATCTGCGCGACGAAGACCTCCTTCGCGGCGAACGCCCCCAGCGAGGCGGTCACGATGCGCCAGTCGAAGCCCAGCGGTCGGAACACGGGCTCCAGCGCCACGCCGATCCGCCCGGCCAGCGAGGCCCGCAGGTCCTCGGCGGCGCGCAGCCCCGCCACCTGCTCCCCGGTGTAGACGTGGCCGGCGGCCAGTTCCCGGTCCACCCTGTATTCGGCAGGTCGCGGCCAGACCGTTAGGGCCCACAGCAGGATCGAAATGACCAGGATGACGGTGCCGGCCTTGCGCAGGTAGACCGCCGAGCGCTCCCACATGCGCTGCCCGACGGCCTTCAATGTCGGCAACCGGTACGGCGGCAGCTCCAGCACGAACGGCGTGGGTTCACCGGCCAGCAGCGTGCGCCGCAGCAGCCAGGCCAGCAGCAGCGCCAGGGCGACGCCGCCGAAGTAGATCAGCCACAGCACCGGCGCGTGCCACGCCGGCGGGAAGAAGGCGGGGATCAGCAGCATCCAGATGGGCAGGCGGGCGCCGCACGACATCAGAGGCAGCACGAGCATCGTTGCCAGGCGGTCGCGCTCGTTGTCCAGCGTGCGCGTGGCCATCACCCCGGGGATGGAACAGCCGAAGCCGGTCAGCAGCGGCACGAACGACTTGCCGTGCAGGCCGAACCGGTGCAGCAGGCGGTCCAGCAGGAACGCGGCCCGCGCCAGGTAGCCCGTGTCCTCCAGGAAGGAGAGGCCCAGGAACAGCAGGATGATGTTGGGCAGGAAGACGATGACGCCGCCCACGCCGGCGATGATCCCGTCCAGCACCAGCGAGCGCAGCACGGGAGCCGAGGCCTCGGGCCAGGCGCCGCCGATCGTCTCCGTCAACGCGCCCACGCCCGCCTCGACCCAGCCCATCGGGATGGCGCCGACGGTGAAGGTCACCCAGAAGATGGCGTACATCACCAGCAGGAACAGGGGCAGGCCCCAGGCCCGGTGCGCCAGCACGCGGTCGATGCGGCGCGTCGTCGCATGGGTGTCCGGCCGCGCGCCCGCCAGCACGCACGTGCGCAGCAGCGAGGTCACCGCCGTGGCGTAGCCGTTGCTCACGACCAGCCCGATGTCGTGGCCGGTCTCCCGCTCCAGCTCGCGCCGCAGGTCCGTCGCCCGGGCCACGGCCGCCGCGCCCGCCTCGCCCCGTCCCAGCAGCAGGTCCTGGACTGCCTGGTCCCCCGCCAGCAGGCGCGTCGCCAGCCAGGCGGGCCCGCCGTCGCCGAGCCCGCCGGCCGCCAGCTGCGCCGCGAGCGCCGCCAGCGCCGGCGCCGCCGGGCCGCCGATCGCCATCGTCGGGTCGGCGGCGGTGCCCCCGGCTGCCGCCTCGAGGGCGGCGCGCAGCTCGGCGATGCCCTCGCCGCGGTGCGCGACGGTGGTCACCACCGGCATGCCGAGCAGCCCGCCCAGCCGCTCGAGGTCCAGCCGCAGCCCGGCCCGCAACGCCTCGTCGGCCATGTTCAGGCAGAGCACGGTGCGCGCTCCCAGCTGGACCACCTGCAGCAGCAGCAGCAGCCCGCGCTGCAGCACCAGCGTGTCGACGACCACGACCACCACGTCATGGCGACCGTGGATCAGGTCCTCACGGGCCAGCCTCTCCTCTGCCGACTGCGAGGCCAGGCTGTAGGTGCCGGGCAGGTCCCGCACCCGCACCTCGCGACCGGCCTGCACATACCAGCCGTCCCGCTTCTCGACCGTGACCCCGGGGTAGTTCCCGACGCGCTGGCGCCCGCCGGTCAGGGCATTGAAGAGGGAGCTCTTGCCGCTGTTCGGGTTGCCCGCGATCGCCACGCGCAGGGGCCGCTCCGACGGCGACGGCGCATCTGGAAGAGTCTTTTTCATTTGTTAGACACCTCTACATTCACGCGCAAAAAAAAGGCGCCGGTTCACAGCGACTCCACCTGCACCACCGCGGCCTCGGAGGCCCGCAGCGCCAGCTCGAAACCCTGCATGCGGATCCACAGCGGGTCGCCCGTCGGCGCCCGCCGCGCCATCTCCACGACGGCATTCGGCAGCAGTCCCATGTCCAGCAGGCGTTGACGCACCAGGCCGCCGCCGCCGACGTGCCGGATCCGCCCGCTCTGTCCGGGCGTCAGTTCGGCGATGCTCATGTGCGCACCCTTTCCGGCCGGAGCCAGCCCCTGAAGTTGGCAATGTGCGGCGCAGGGCGGGGCCTCCCCCTGCACCAGTGAGCACTCCCGGAACTTCTGGACGAGGCCCGCCGCGTCCGGGCACAGCGCCACGAACTCGAAGTAGCGCGCCAGCCGGTCGATCGCCGCGGGGGTCAGGACGTGCTCCACGGCGCAGGCATTGGCGTCGGCCTCGGCGTCGCCCAGGCCCAGGAAGGTGGAGAAGAACCGCGACAGCAGCTGGTGGCGGCCGAAGACGCGACGCGCCGCATCCTCGCCCTGCGGGGTCAGGACCACGTACTCGCGCCGCTCGTAGCGGATCAGGCCGAGCTCATCCAGCCGCCGCATGGCCGGCGTGACCGAGGCGGCCCGCACGTTGCGGGCCTTGGCGATGTCCCGCACGCGCGCGAATCCCGCCTCGCGGACCAGCTGGTAGATGGACTCCAGGTAGTCCTCGAGGGCCGGCGTCAGGGGGTGATTCTGGCTCAATTCCGCCATGGGCTCGCTCCTTGTTAGGCAAATCTAACAAGTCGCCCCGGGCTGTCAAAAATTAAATCATGGGATCACGCCGCGGTGGACCCCGGCCGGTGGACGGCTCAGCCGCGGCGAACCAGCGACCGCAGCACGGGCAGGTCCGCCCTGGTGACCGCGCGCGCGGCCCACAGCGACGGGATGTAGCAGACGGCCCACAGGGCGATGACGACGAGCGTCGGTCCCCAGCCCGCCCCCGTGGGCAGCGCCCACCAGGACGTGCCCCAGTGCGGACCGACCAGCATCGACAGCCCCGCGCCCGCCAGCCACGACAGGAGCAGCGCCCCCGTCGCATTGACGAGCGATCGCGCGACCGGCAGCGCGAGTCCCGCGCGCCGCACGTAGTACCAGTGCAGCAGCGCGCTGAGCGCCTGGCTGGCCACGACCACCCAGCTGGCCCCGAAGTAGCCCCAGCGCGGGATGGCCAGCGAGTTCACCCCGAGGTTGAACGCCAGCGTGGCGACGGCGATGACGACGAACGAGCGCTCGCGGCCGGCCGTGTACAGCATGCGGTTCAGCACGTTCGTCGCGGCCAGGAACGGCATGCCCCAGACGACGATGCGGAAGACGATCACCGAGTCGGCGAAGCCCTCGCGTCCCTGGACCAGCCACATCGTCACCGGCTCGGCGGTCAGGGCGAACAGCAACGTCAGCGGCATCACCAGCAGGTGCAGGTAACGAAGGGCGCGCTCGCTGACGCGCTCGAGCCCGCCCTCGTCCTTCGCGGCCCGGATGAGCGTCGGGAACAGCGCGGTGGCGAACAGGCCCGGCAGGTAGGCCAGGTAGTCCAGCGCGCGGTGGCCCTGCGTGTAGATGCCGACGGCGTCGTCGCTGCCCATGAAGTAGCGCACCAGCGGCGTGTCGATCTTGAAGTGCAGGATGCCGAAGGTCGAGGCCAGGAAGATCGGCCAGGCCATCACCAGCAGGCCGCGGGACGTGGTGGCGCCCGAATCCGCGCGGCCCGGCGGGTTCCGCAGCCAGGGGCCGGTGCCGACGAACATCAGCGGCGCCATGATGAGCAGGCGGACGGCGCGGCTGGCCACGTTCGCCCACATGATCCCCATCACGCCGTATCCCGCGTCCAGCCACCACCAGGCCAGGACGAAGTAGGCGACGGCCGAGGCGATCTGCCCCCACATCTGCGAGATGACGCGATCGTGCGCCTGCAGCACCGCGTCGCAGGCCATGGCCGTGGCCTCGAGGAAGATGCCCAGCCCCATCACGTAGAGGGCGTGGCGCTGCAGGTCGCCGAAGCCGGATGCCGCGGCATAGGCATACAGCGCGGCGAAGCAGCCGATGGCCAGCGCCAGGCGGATCCTGAGCGCCGCCCACATCACCGACAGAGTCAGGTTGCGGTCGCGCGCCACCTCGCGCGTGATCAGCGTGCCGAGCCCGTAGTTGGCGACGATCAGGAGGATCGACGAGACATCGATCGCCAGGTTGGCGATGCCCACGCCGGCCGGCCCGAGGATGCCGGCCATCTTCTGGTAGACGAAGACCGTGAGGATCCGCCCGCTGAACAGACCGATCGAGAGGTAGAGAGTGTTGCGGGCGACCGTGCGGGTCGAGGTCAAGACCGACTCCATGGCAGGGACGGATAGGGCCACGATAGGACCCGCGCAAGGTAGCGCACCGGCGGGCGCCTGCACCAGAAATTATCGCGCGTCGCCGCGATCAGCCCTCGGCCAGCAGGCGCGCGCAGACGTACAGGTAGCCGCAGGTTGCGCCCGCGTGCGAACAGAGCGGCGGCCACACCGATTCCCATCGCGCCCGCATCCACGTCCAGGCGAGCGCGCCCAGCAGCGTGACGACGGTCAGCGGCGCGGCGGCGCCGGCGGTCGGCGCCAGCCGCCCGATCGTCAGCACGTGGTACGAGGTGAACAGCAGCACCAGCGCCGCGCGCAGCGGCCAGCGGGGAGTCGGCTCGCGCAGCAGCCAGCCGCGCCAGTAGAGCTCCTCCGCCGGGCCGTTGAAGACGGCCAGGAAGAACAGGAAGAAGGCCGGCGCCTGCGGCGGCAGGCCCCAGGCGGCCAGCGTGCCGCGCAGGTGCGTCGCGTCGGGAAACAGCGAGGGCGCCAGCGCGAACGCCACCGGCGGAACCAGCGCCGAGGCCAGCCCGAGCAAGAGCCCGGATTGCAACCCGCGGCGTCCGAGGCCGAGGGTCCGCGCATGTTCGCCAAGCCCGCGGCCCGAGCGCCGCGCCAGCCAGGAGGGCACCAGCAGGCAGAGCCCGAGGTGGTAGGCCACGAACACGAAGGGCGCGCTGCGCAGGACCACAAGGCCGAACGCCACGAGCAGCGGGGCGGCCAGGCCGGCGAGCAGGCGGGAGCGTTGGTCCATGCGCGGCAGCATCGCCGTTCGCGCCCCGCTCGGCAAATCGGAGTTTCTTTAGCCTGTTACGGCGCCGGGGCCGTGCCGGAGCCGGGCCCGCCGCCGCAGATGGGCGGTTGACCCGCCGCGGCCGGTCCTTCATGAATGGTCCGGATCAGGATCGACGGCGCCGGCGCCGTCCCGACCGCCGCCCGAAAGGCCAGCCTATGCGAACGCCCCCAGCGTCCCGCTGCCGCCCTGCCCGAATCGCGACCGCGCTCGCGCTGGCCGCCGCGCTGGCGGCGTGCCTGCCCGCCACGGCACACGCAGGCACGCCGCCGGTCGCGGCCCGCCACGGCCTGGTCGCCTGCGACCACCACCTGGCGGCCGACGTCGGCGCGCGGATCCTGCGCGACGGCGGCAACGCGGTCGATGCCGCCATCGCCACCGCGTTCGCGCTGGCGGTCGTCTACCCTCAGGCCGGCAACCTGGGCGGCGGCGGCTTCCTCCTCTACCACGACGCCCAGAGCCGCGCCACGAGCTACGACTTCCGCGAGACGGCGCCCGCCGCCGCGCACGAGCGCATGTTCCTGGACGAGCATGGCGCGGTGCGCGACACCAGCAACCATCGCGGGCCGCTCTCGGTGGGCGTGCCCGGCACCGTGGCCGGCCTGTGGCTGGCGCACCAGCGACACGGCACGCGGCCCTGGGCCGAGCTGGTGCAACCGGCGATCGAGCTGGCGCAGGACGGCTTCACCTTCTCCCAGGGCATGCGCGACTGGTGCGACTGGCTGGCGACCACAACCGACACGTTGCACGCGGCCACGCGCGCGGCCTTCCTGGCCGACGGCCGCCGCCCCCTGCGCCCGGGCGAGACGCTGCGCCAGCCCGACCTGGCGGCGACGCTGTTGCGCATCCGCGACCGTGGAGCCGCGGGCTTCTACGAGGGCGAGACGGCGCGCCTGCTGGCGGCGTTCATGCGCGCGCACGGCGGGCTGGTCACCGAGTCCGACCTGGCTGCCTATCGTGCGATCGAGCGCGAGCCGGTGCGCGGCACCTACCGCGGCTGTGACGTCGTCTCGATGGGACCGCCGTCGTCAGGCGGCGTGGCGCTCATCGCCATGCTCAACCTGCTGGAGGGCGACGACCTGCAGGCGCTCGGCCACAACTCGCCGGCGTACCTGCACCTGCTGACCGAGGCGATGCGCCGCGCCTACGCCGACCGCGCCCGCCACCTGGGCGACCCGGAGGCGAATCCCGGCCTGCCGCTGGCGAGGCTGCTGTCGAAGGAGCGCGCGGCTCTGCTGCGCGCCACCATCGCGCCCGATCGCGCCTCGCCCAGCGACAGCAGCGCGTTCGCCGGCGCCTGGCTGGCCGGCGAGAGCGAACAGACCACCCATCTCTCCGTTGTCGACGCCGCCGGCGGCGCCGTCTCGCTGACCTATACCCTGGAGGAATCGTACGGCTCGACGCTGATGGCACCCGGCACCGGCTTCCTGCTCAACAACGAGATGGGCGACTTCAACGCGATTCCCGGCCGCACCGACCGCCGCGGCGGCGTCGGCACGCCGCCCAACCTGGTCCGCCCCGGCGCGCGCATGCTCTCGAGCATGACGCCGGTGGTCGTCGCGCGCGGCGGCGTGCCGGTGCTGGTCGTCGGCAGCCCCGGCGGCCGCACCATCATCAACTCGGTGCTGCAGGTGGTGCTCAATGTCATCGATTTCGGGATGGACGTGCGCGAGGCCGTGGAGGCGCCCCGCATCCACCACCAGTGGCTGCCGGACGTGACGCAGTTCGAGGCGCACGGCTTCCCACCCGAGGTGCGGCGCGAGTACGCGGCGCTGGGCCACGCGGTGAAGCGGCGCCTGCCGCAGGGCATCGTCATGGCGATCACCGTCGACCGCGAGACGGGCTGGCGGCAGGGAGCGGCCGACTCGCGGTCGTTCGACGGGGGCGTGGCGGGCTACTGAGGCTGCCACGCCTGATTTTGACCATTCATGATCGGGGTGGTATTATCGCCCGGCGGTGAGGGCCTGCCCGGTCCCCCGCTCCGGGGGAACCACCACGTGCCGCGCCTGCGCCTGATCTTCCAGCTCGCCGTCGTGATCGCCGCGATCACCGCCGGCGTGCGCTTCGCGCTGGGCCGCTCGCTGGTCTCCGTCGAGACGTACTGCCCCTTCGGCGGCCTCGAGACCGCGTACAGCTTCTTCACCCGGCGCCAGTTCTCCTGCGCCGCGGGCGAGACGAACCTGGCGCTCTTCGCGGCCCTGGTCGCGCTCACGCTGGTCGCGCGCAAGGCGTTCTGCGGCTGGGTGTGCCCGGTGGGCGCGGTGCTCGAGTGGGAGGCGAAGCTGGCCCGGCGCCTGTCCGGCCGCCGCGACTTCGCCGGTCCGTGGCACCTGCCCGCGCGTGTCGATCGCGGCCTCAAGGTCGGCCTGCGCCTGGCGGTGCTGGCCCTGGTCCTCGCGGCCACCTGGAAGACGGGCGAGCTCGTCTTCCGCGGCTACGACCCCTACTACATCCTGTTCAGCGCCCACGGGCACGACGTGCAGCCCTGGAGCTACGCCGTGCTGGGCGGCCTGCTGCTGCTGGGCCTGGCCCTGCCGCTGGCCTGGTGCAAGTACCTGTGCCCCCTCGGCATCGTGATGTGGCCGCTGTCGCGCGCGGGCGCGCTGAGGCTGGCCCGCAGCCCGCGCCACTGCACCGGCTGCGGCGCCTGCGACCGCGCCTGCCCGCAGGCGCTGCAGGTATCCAACGTGGACGAGGTGCGCTCGGGCGAGTGCACGCTGTGCCTCGAGTGCACGGCCGCCTGCCCGTCGCCCCAGGCGCTGGAGCTGGCCCTGCCGCGCGTTGGGTCCGACTGTGCCCGCGCGGAGGCCCGGACATGAGGGCGCCGGCCTGGGTCATCCCGCTGCTGGTCGTCGTATTCTCGGCCGGCGGCGTGGCCGGCTCCAGGCTGCTGGTGGCGCCGAGCCTGGTGCGGGAGTACGCGGCGGCGGGCGCGCCGGACGGTGCGGCAGCGCTGCGCACGTCGGTGCTGGTGGTCAAGGGCGTCAAGTGCGTCGACACCGCCGAGCGCGCCGCGCGGCAGCTCGACGGGCTGGCCGGCGTCAGGCGCCTGGAGGCGTTCGCGTCGCGCGCGCGCCTGGAGATCACGTTCGACCCGACGCTGGTCGACGCAGCAACGCTGCGCGAGGCCCTCGAGGCGCCCGTGCACGAGCCCGCGACCGGCGAGTACCTGTTCGGCCTCTACGAGGTCGTCGAGATGGATGGCGTGAAGATCGCGTCCGCAGAGGAAGAGTGACCCAACCCCGAACCGAGGAGTCGTCGATGCGCAACCGCAAGCAAGCCCTGACCGCCGCGCTGGCCGCCCTGCTGCTGCTGGCCTTCGCCCTGCCCGCCCTGGCCGAGGACAAGGCGCCCGAGGTGGCGACATTCGCCGTGCCGAACCTGGGTGACGAGGCCGTCGTCAAGGACCTGACCGTCGCCCTGTCCAAGGTCAAGGGCGTCGTCGCGGCGAAGGCCGACGCGGCCGCCGGCAAGTTCCTGGTGACCTTCACGCCCGGCAAGACCGACCCCGGGAAGCTGACGGAGGCCGTCGCCAAGGTCGCCCCCGAGGCGAAGCTCGAGGGCGTGGCCCCCGCGGACGGCAAGGCCGCCGACCACAGCGCCTGCGGCGCCTGCCCGAGCAAGGCGACCTGCGGGAAGAAGAAGTAGGCGAAAGGCCGGGAGCACCCGCAACTCCCGCGTCCAAGTTGCGTCCGGGTTGCGCCGGCGCAGGTCCTGCCGCTCGGGCGGTGCTTGCGCCGGCGCGCTGCTGCCCGCGACGGTTTCAGTCAGCGCGGCGCAGGAAGGCCGGGTTCACGCACCCGCCCGGCACCGCGTCACCAACCAGCAACCGCGCCCCCGCACCGTCCGCGCGCATCTCCCACAGGTCGGGCCGGTCGCCGATCGTCGCCTGCGAGACGAACACCAGCCGCGTTCCGCCCGGCGACCACGCGGGCAATCGCTGCTCGCCGGGCATCAGGAGGCCGGTCGCGTCGCCGCCGGCCGCCGGCACCAGCCAGATGTCCGAGCCGTCATCCTGCGAGCTTTGCCGGTACGCGATGACCGAGCCGTCGGGCGACCAGGCCGGCTCGGCCTCGAGGTCGATCGTGCTCACGAGCCGCAGCGGGGCCGAGCCGTCGGCGGCCATCGTCCACACGTCACGGTTGCCGCCTGCCGTGCTGATGTAGGCGATCCGCGCGCCGTCCGGCGACCAGCATGGCGAGCGTTCGTCGTTGATGCCCGGCAAAGGGTCCGGAGTCAGGTCCACGGGGTTGCCGCCGTCGGCGTCCATGACCCAGATGTCCCCTTCGCGCAGCGTGCGGTAGCTGCGGAAGGCGATCCGCGCGCCGTCGGGCGACCACGCGGGCTGGTCGTCCAGCTCGGGGTCGTCGGTCAGCTGCCGCACATTGCCGCCGTCGCGGTCGCAGACGAAGATGTCGCCCGTGCCCTCGACGTAGTCCGCCACGACGAAGGCGATCCGCGCGCCGTCAGGCGACGGCGCCGGGTCCATGGCGACGGTGCCCGGCGGCAGCACGCGCATGACCTCGCCGGTCACCGCGTCCAGGCGCAGCAGCTCGGGCACGCCCGCAAGCGCGCCCTCGAAGACCAGGTCGTGCGTCGGCGCGGCCGCGGGCGGGGATTGCGGGTCGTCGGCGCAGGCGGACACCAACAGCAGCGGCAGCAGCGCGCAGGCGGTGTCGACGGTCCGGGATCGGCGTGATCGGGACACGGGCTCATCCTCCGGGAACGCGGGGCGCGTTCGCCCGCGAAGGATGATAAGCGCACTCCGGCAAGGTCGCCCGGACTTGCGCCGGCGCAACTTGCCCAGCCGGCAAGACAAAGCGGGCGCCCCATCGCGGCGCCCGCATCCTCTTGCCTTCCGGTCAGCCGGCCCGGCTCCGTCGCCTCACCGCGCCCACTTGGAACCCGACCCGCGCATCCGCCCGGCCTTGGCGCGCTGGCGCGCCGCGCGCTCGCTGGCGGCCAGGCAGGCCATGACCTCGTCGGAGTGCCAGCGATGGTCCATGCGGACCGGCAGCTCCTCCTTCAGCAGGCGTTCGATGCCGCGCAGCTGGGGCACGTCCTCGATGCCGCAGAGCGCGATCGCGATGCCGTCGCGACCGGCGCGCGCAGTGCGGCCGATGCGGTGGACATAGTTCTCGGCCGTCTCCGGCAGCTCGTAGTTGATGACGTGCGTGATGTCCTCGACGTCGATGCCGCGCGCCACGATGTCGGTGGCCACCAGCACCTCGACCTTGCCCTTGACGAAGGCCTCGAGCGCGGCCTGCCGCTGGCCCTGGGTCTTGTTGGCATGGATGGCGCCGACCTTGAGGCCGCGCAGCTCGAGCTGCCGCGCCACGGTGATCGCCGCCACCTTCGTGGCCGTGAAGACGAGCGTGCGGCCGTCCTTGTTCTCCCTCAGCAGGTCGATCAGCAGGTCCAGCTTGTGGGCGCGCTGCACGAACATCACCTGCTGGTCGAGGTGGTCGGCCACCGTCGCCGGCGGCGCCACCGAGACCACCTGCGCGTCGACCTGCATCGTCGAGGCCAGGCTCTTGACCGCGGGCGAGACCGTGGCCGAGAAGCACAGGGTCTGGCGCGGGCGGGGCACGCGCTCGGCGATCCAGCGCACGTCGTGCACGAAGCCGAGGTCGAGCATGCGGTCGGCCTCGTCCAGGACCAGGAACTCGACGTCGGCCAGCGATACCGCGCCCTGCTTCACGAGGTCGATCAGCCGGCCGGGCGTGGCGATGACCACGTCGACGCCGCGCTTGAGCTTGTCGATCTGCGGGCCGCTGTTGACGCCGCCCAGCAGCACCGCGGTGCGCGTGCGCACGTACTTGCCGTAGGCGCGGACGTTCTCGTCGATCTGCAGCGCCAGCTCGCGCGTCGGCGCCAGCACCAGGCACAGCGGCGTGTCGCCGGGAAATTTCGGCCGCGTGGCGATGTCGTCGATCACCGGCAGCATGAACGCCGCGGTCTTGCCCGTGCCCGTCTGCGCGGTCGCCAGCACGTCGCGCTTCGCGCTCACGAGAGGGATGGCAGCCAGCTGGATCGGGGTCGGTTCGACGTAGCCGCAGTCGTCGAGGGCGCGCAGGACGGGTTCGCTGAGGCCCAGCTCGGCGAAGGTCTTCGATTTGACGGTTTCTATCGGTATCATAGGTTCCTGTCTCTTGGATCCGGGAGCCAAGCAGCCTTGTCTCGGAGGGAGCTCAGGAGGGCCTAAGCCGAGAAGCAGACTGGACATCGCGGTTCGTCTGGGCGGCGCCCCGGCGTGGGGGCCGCGTCGTCGGGGTCAGGCCCTCGCCTCGCGGGCAGAGCAAACCCCGGGCCATAAGGTAGCCGTCGGGAGCCGCTGCGGCAACCGCGGGAGGGCCGGGCCGGAAATCGGCCCCCGTGGCGGCGCACATTGAACAAGAGTATCATTGTCATGTTTGGCGTCGGGGGATGGCCAAATCGCTCCAGGCGTCGAATCTGAGCAAGCATCGCCCCACTGCCCGAGAAGGCCGGGGACGTTGGCGGGCAATCGTGCGTGGTCCTGCCACCGCCTTTCTCCGTTCGCCCGGAACGGCGACCGCAACGGCGCCGGCCTGATCCGCGGAGGTTTACGACCCATGAAGAAGTTGCTGACGATCGCCACCGTGGCCTCGCTCGCCCTGCTGCCCCTCACGGCGCAGGCGGACCCCATCACCGGCACCTACACATCCACCGACCTGGGCGGCCAGCTCCTGACCGGCCGCGCCTCGACCTGGCGCTCCGGCGTCAACAGCGGCCTGCCCCACGTCCTGCACGCCCAGTCCTGGGACGGCTCCGCGCTGGGAACGCAGTGGGAGCTGAGCTGCGCCACCGAGAACAGCGCGTTCAGCGTCGTCGACAACCGCGTCGGCGGCAACGGCACCGTGGTCTACACCTCCACGTTCAACGGCGGCACGCTGACCTTCTTCGCCGGCGGCTGGCCGTGGGGTGACGGCACCGCCACGCTGGGCACGACCACGCTGATCTCGACGGTGCAGCACCTGATGATCAGCGGCGTCAGCACGCCGGTCGCCTCGGTGGTCAACGGCAACACCTCGGGCGAGTTCACCAACGGGTGCCTGCTGACCTTCGCCATCGCCAACGGCAGCGGTGTCGGTGAGACGCCGTTCGCGAGCATCCCGGCCACCTATCCCGCGTTCCTGGACGGCAGCTGCGGCCCGGCCTCGGCCTCGGCGCAGTTCGGGACCTGGGGCAACGTCATGACCATGACGATGCACATCAACTGCACGGTCTCCGAGGAGACCTCGTCGTGGGGCGCGGTCAAGGGGCTGTTCCGCTAGTTCCCCGCAGCCAAACGGCAGCCAGGAGGGCCGCCCCCCGGGGGGCGGCCCTTGTTCGTGGCTGGGAGTCGCGCCGGCGCGATGGCCATGGGCAGGCAAGCCTGGATGTGGTATCCTGGTCGGCAACTTTCAACCGCGCCAACGTCGCGGGAACAGGACAAACACCCCCACCCCGCGCAGCCACGATGCCTCCCGTCATCGCCCCACCCCGCCGTGCAGCCCTGGCCGCCGTGCTCGTCACGCTCGGCCTCACCGCATTGGCCGGCGCCGGTCGGGCGGCGATCTGGCCCTTCACGCACTACACCGAGGCCAATGGCGCGCCGACCGGCGTGGTCATGGGCGTGGCCCAGGACGACAGCGGCCGTGTCTGGTTCTCCACGCGCGCGGGGATGATGCGCTACGACGGCGCGAGCTGGCTCCTGCACGACACGAACCACGGGCTGCCGGTCAGCTGGCAGCGGGATGTGGCGGTGGACGATGCCGGCCGCGTCTGGGCCATGGCGCAGTCGACGCCGGTGCGCGTCTCGTTCCTGGAAGGCGGGCGCTGGCACCCGCTGCCGGACTGGTCGGCCGTCGGCCCGGGCAACGAGACATTCGAGCTGCTCGCCGGTCGCGATGGCGACGGAGGTATCGCCCTGGCCGTGCTGGTGCAGGGTGGCAGCATCGGCGTCTGGTCCCGTGCCAGCTGGTGGCCGGTGGCGCTGCCGGCCGGCGCCGGGCAGGTCTACTCGCTGGCCTGGCACGGCAGCGACCTCCTGATCGCCACGGATTCCGGGCTGCTGCGCCTGCCCGATCCCGGGCGGACGGACGCCGGCGTGGCGGCGCCGGTCGCGGGGCTGCCGCCGGGACCCGCCTACGCCGCGGTCAGGCACCCGACAAGCGGAACCCTGCACATCGCCGGTGCCGGCTGGTTCGGCGAGCTGACGCCGGAAGGGTTGCGCCGCCAGGCGGGCGCCGACTCGCTGCGCGTGATCGAGCCGAAATTCGGCGTCGAGGGCCCCCGCGACCCCCGCGGCGGCCGCAACCTGGGCCCCGTGCGCCGACTGCTCTACCTGCACCCCCTGCTGGGCCTGGAAGAGCTGACGGACAGGAGCGGGCTCGTCTCGCTGGGCCTGTCGGACATCATGGTCGATCGCGAAGGCTCCGTCTGGATCGCGAACTACCGCGGCACGAGCAAGCTGGCCAGCCGGCACCTGCGCAGCTACGGCACCGCCGACGGGCTGCTGAAGGAGGAGGTCAGCGCCGTCCTCCAGCGCGCCGACGGCTCGATCGTGCTGGGCCACGAGGGCGGCCTCTCGTTCCCGGGCACGCACACCACCGCACTGCCCCTGACCGGACCCGGCAAGGAGTGGAGCCGGGCGATGGACCTGCACGAGCACCCGGCAGGCGTCCTCTGGGCGGCCATGGACCGCAGCGGCCTGGCGCGGCTGGATCCCGACGGCGCGGTAACCTGGGCCGGCGAGGCCGATGGCCTGGAGGGCCCGGTCTACGCCGTCGTGCACGACCGCGACGGCCGCCTGTGGGCGGGCACCTCCGAAGGCCTGTATCGCCGCGAGGGCAGGCGGTTCGAGCGGATCCACCTCCACGATCGCGGACAGGGCCGCCAGCCCGTGATCAGGCGCCTGCTCGTGACCGCCGACGGCGCGCTGCTGGTGGCGACCACGACCGAGGGCGTCTTCCGCGTGAAGGAGGGCCGGATCGAACACTGGCCGGGCGACGAGGCGGCCGGGAATGCCAGTTCGTTCGAGATGATCGAGACGGATGACGGCCGCGTCTGGGTCGGCACCTCCAGCGGTCTCTGCCTCGTGCGCGACGGCCGGCTGGAATCGACGGCGGCCCCGGATCCCGTGATCGACGACCCGGTCTACGCGATCGCGCGCGACCGCAAGGGCCGCTTCTGGTTCGGCACCGGCGCCGGCGCGCTGGTGTGGGACGGGCGCGAACTGCGCCGCTACGGCGTGGCCGACGGGCTGGCCGGCGCCGAGGTCAACCGCGATGCCCTGCTGTGCGACACGGAGGGCCGCGTGTGGATCGGCACGAACCGCGGCGTGACGGTGTTCGACGAGCGGCTGCAGTCGCGCGGCGCGGGGGAGCTACCGCTCTGGCTGGAGGAGATCCGGCTGGACGGCGAGCGGCACGACCCCGCGGGGGAACTCGAGATCCCGCCTTCGGCGCACGAGCTGGTCGTGCGGTTCTGCGCGCCCGCATACCGTGACGAGGCGCGCCTGCGGTTCTCCACGCACCTCGAGGGCGGCGATGCAGGCTGGTCTACGCCTGCCGAAAACCCGGCCCGCTCGGTCAGCTACACGCACCTGCGTCCGGGTCACTATCGCCTCCATGTGCAGGCCGTCGACATCGACGGCCGCCGGAGCGCGGTGGCCTCCACCGGCCGCATCGTCGTGGTGCCGCCGCTCCACGCGCGGCCGTGGTTCGCGGTGGTGGCGTCCGTCGCCCTGGCCGGCCTGGTCTGGCTGGTCGTCTCGTTCGCGCAGGGCCGGCGCTACGCGCGGCGGCTGGCCGCCGAGGTGGCGCAGCGCACGCGGGAGCTGGCGCTGTCCGAGGCTGCCGTGCGCGCCGAGTCGGAGCGGCTGTCGGCGGTGCTGGCCAGCATCTCCGACGGCGTCGTCGCGCTGGACGGCGACGCGACGATCCGGCTGGCGAACCCTGCTGCCGCCGCCGTGCTCGGTCGCAGTGACGCGGAACTGGCCGGGCTGCCGCTCGAGGCCTGCCTGCCTGGGCTCGGCGAAGCAGCCCGCCGCGCGCTCGACGCCGCCGCGCCGCCGGGCGTCGGCACGGCGCGGGCCCACTTCGAGTACCTGCTGCGGGGCGGCGAGCACGGCCAGGCAATCCTGGAGTGCGCGGCGGCCCCGCTCGCCGCCGGTGGCCGGGCCGACGGCCTTGTCGTCGCCTTCCGCGACACGACGGAGCGCCGGCGCGCGGAGCAGGCTGCCGTGCGCACGCAGAAGCTCGAGTCGCTCGGCGTGCTTGCCGGCGGGATCGCGCACGACTTCAACAACCTGCTGACGGTGATCCTGGGCAATGCCTCGCTGCTGGGCCTGGACTGCACCGAGCGGCAACGGCTGCCGCTGGAGCAGATCGTCGCCGCGTCCGGGCGCGCCCGGCGCCTGACGGCCCAGCTGCTCACGTTCGCGCGCGGCGGCGCGCCGCAGAAGCGCCTGGTCGACCTGCGCGACCTGGTGCGCGAGGCTGCGGAACTGGCGACGGCGGGCACCAACGTCATCCCTTCGCTGGAGCTGGCCGACGACCTGTGGTTCGCCGAGGTCGACGCCGGCCAGGTCGAGCAGGTGATCAGCAACCTGCTCATCAACGCGCGGCAGGCCATGCCCGACGGTGGGCACGTCCGGGTCGCGGCGCGCAATGCCGCGCTGACCGACGGCCGCGCGGACGCCGGTCGCCAGGTCGAGATCAGCGTACGGGACGAGGGCTGCGGCATTCCCCCCGCGGACCTGGATCGCATCTTCGAGCCGTACTTCACGACCAAGAAGGAGGGTTCAGGGCTGGGCCTGGCGATCTCCCACTCGGTCGTCGCGCGGCACGGCGGCACGTTGCGCGTCACCTCGGAGCCCGGTCGCGGCAGCGAGTTCACGTTGCTGCTGCCGGCCAGCCGCGAACAGCCGCGCTCCCGGCGGGAGGACGCCACGCGGACGGCAGACGGTGGACTCCGGCTGCTGGTGATGGACGACGACGAGCCCATCCGCGACCTGCTCGTGCGGCTGCTCACGCGCCAGGGCCACGCGGTCACCGCCGTCGCGGACGGCGAGGCCGCGCTGCGCGCCTGGGCCGAGGCCGCCGGCGGCGACCGGCCGTTCCGGGCCGCGATCATGGACCTGACCGTGCCCGGCGGCATGGGCGGACGCGAGGCCATGGCGCGCCTGCGGGAGCTGGATCCGGGCGCGTGCGCGATCGTCACCAGCGGGTACTCGCACGACCCGGTGATGGCCGACCACCGCCGCTACGGGTTCGCCGCCAAGCTGCCCAAGCCGTTCGCCGGCGACGACGTGGCCCGCGCGCTGCGCGCGGCGCTGGATGGGGACGGCGCCGGGCGGTGACCGTGCCGGGCGGCAATCGCGCCGGGCGGCAAACCCGGGCCATGCGCGGCCCGCGCGCAGTTTCCACCTGACATCCGCGCCGATTGAACGTACGTTGCCGGGACCGCACGACCGCGGCGCCGCCTGGCGCCGCGCCAAGGGTGCGCGGCTCCATCCCGGGGCCGACGCAGGACCGGATCGGGTGGTCGGGCCGCCATCCAGGACACGCCACGGGCGTCGAGGTCGACGCATCGTCGCGTGCCTGCCCCGTCATGCACGGGCTCCTGGAGGTCGCCATGTCCGGCAACCCGCGTCAGCATGCCACGTCCGAACCCCAGCAGAAGACCGGCTGCCTGGCCGCGCTCGCGCGCGTCTACTGGATGGCCGTCGGCAACGTGCTCCTGTTCGTCTGCGCCATCTACGCGGCAAGGCACGAGCCGCCGTCGGCCCTGGACGGGCTGTACGCCGTCCTGGTCGCGCTGCTGCTGGTGGTGCGCTTCGTCGACATCACGCGGCTCGGCGGCCAGACCTCCGAGGGGCACCCGGCCACCCTGGCCCACTGGCGGCGATACGCGCTGGGCTGGTCCCGGTGGCGGCCTTCGTCTGGATCGGCGTGCGGTTCGCCCACGGGCGCGGCTGGATGTAGGCTCCGCATCGGGGCCTGGCCGGCCGCGATGGAAAAGGGGCGCCGTCACCGACGGCGCCCCGGTCCGCGATATCACCCTTGCGGCGGTCAGGCGACCGGCTTCGCGGCCTCGGCCTTGAGCAGCTCGGCGCCGCCGGCCAGGAAGTCGTCGCGCTTCAGCTCGCCCGCCGCCAGCCGCGCCAGCAGCGCCCGCTGCGCGCGGTAGTCGCGGTTCACGACCCCCGCCTTGCTCTGCAGGTAACGCCAGGCCTTCCGGCGCTCCACGCACAGCAGCACCATCTGCCGCGACAGCGCGTAGAGGTTCGCCCGTCCCTCGTTGTCCTCGGCCTTGATCCAGACGCCGAAGTCGGGCACGTACGCCGGGCTCTGCGGGTCGAAGACGCGGCGATGCACGACGTCGTCCTGCGTCAGGAGCGCGAGGAGGTCCTCCAGTGCCACCATCGACTCGGCCTTGGCGGCATCCACCTTCCTGAGGTGCTGGCGGAAGCGCGCCTCGGTCACGGCATAGTGCGCCACGGTGTAGCGCACCTTGTCGCCGGTCGACTTCAGCGTGGTTTCCCACCAGTCGCGGTCGTGCGACGGGTTGCCCTTCAGCTCGATGGCCTCGGCGTAGGTCTCGCCGCGGCCCGGGTTGAAGGTGAACTCGGGGATCAGTCGGCTGTCGCGCGCCCGCTGCGACTGCGTCGTCGAGCTGTCGTCGCCGACGCCGTGCTCGGGCATGCAGGGCGTGAAGCTCTGGATGAAGGCGGTGCCGCGGTGCTCCAGCGCGTCGAGGATCGCCTTGTAGAGCTTGGGCGCATTGGCCATCGAGACCTGCGCCACGAACGGGGAGCCGTGGCCGGCGGTGAAGATCTCGGCCAGGCTCTTCTTCTCCGTCAGCTTGCCCTGCGTGGCGGCGCCGATCTGGTTCATGTCGAAGCCGCCGGTGATGACCGACGAATCCGAGTTCTGCCCGCCGGTGTTCGAGTAGACCTGCGTGTCCAGCATCAGCAGCTTCACGTTCGGGCGGCCCTGCAGGATCGCCTTCGAGACGTTCTGGAAGCCGATGTCGCCCATGCCGCCGTCGCCGCCGATGCCCCAGGCCTTCGGCAGCTCGGCCACCTCGAGATCCGTCATCAGGGCCTCGGTGAAGTGGCAGAGGTCGAAGTACTCGCGCGCCGTCATGACCTGGTCCTCGCGCTCCAGCAGCGCGTCGGCCAGGCGCTCGGGGATCACCGACCTGCGCGCATGGTCCATGATGAACGCCTCGCCGAACAGCCAGGCCACCGTGGCGCCGTCCTGGAACAGCGAGTTCATCCACGGATACGGGTGCGGGTTGTTGGGCGGCGTCGAGCCGAACACGCTGTTGCAGCCCGTGTGCGCGCCCATCGCCATCACCGACATGCCGTTGGCCAGGCGCCCGTCCACGGCCTGGATGTCGCGGTGGCCCACGGCGTCCTGCCGGAGCACCGCCACCAGGGCCTCGACCAGCTCGCCGTCGGCGATCGGCCCGCGCGCGGCCAGGCGGGCATCGGTGTCGGCGTCGGTCTCGCCGCCCAGGCCCATCAGCAGGTGCGCCACCGCCTTGGCGAACAGCGCGTGGGCGGCCGGGTCCTTCGCCTTCAACGCCGCCAGGCGCGCCGCCCCGGTCTCCCGCAGCTGCGCCGCCTTGGCGTCCATGCGGTCGGCCTTCTGGCGGTACAGCGGCCGCATGTAGGCCTCGGTCACGGTGGCCACGGCGCGCAGCACAGTCTTCTCGCCGCAGCCGGCGCAGGCGCCGTCGCCCGAGACGATGGCGTCGTAGCTCGAGCGCACCATCAGGTGGTTGCGAAGGGCCGCCTCGCGCGAGGAGTGCGGCTGCTCGGGATCGTACAGGCCCAGGTACTTGCGCGGCGTGTCCGGCAGCAGGTTCAGGAAGTTGATCGCCGTCGTGTGCCGGGCGTTCAGGTCCTCCGTCTCGTCGACCATCTTCAGGGCCTCGTGCTCGCCGCACTCGACCACGCACTCGCCGCAGCCCTTGCACAGGTCCGAGACGAAGATCGAGAAGATGCCGCCGCCGCCGGGGTTCTTCTTCTCCACGTTCTGGAAGATGGCGTTGACCTTGCTGTAGGCCAGCGGCAGCGTGGCGACGATGCCCAGCAGCTGGTCCTTGGCCTCGGCCGACACGCCATCCAGCGGCGCCACCGCATCGCGCACCAGTTCACGCACCGGCGTGCCGGCCTTCGCCTGCTGGCTGGCGACCATCCCGGCGCGCACCTGCTGCTCGATGCCCGGCAGCGCCGCCAGCAGCGCCTTGCGATCCGCATCGCCCTTGACGTAGCCGCGCACCGCGGTCGAGAGCAGCGTCTGCAGGTCCTGCGCCGTGTTGGGCAGCGCCGTGTCCGGGCAGGACGAGATGCAGGCCATGCACTGGGTGCAGTTCTCGGCGATGAAGACGGGCGTCTGGCGCCGCGCCACGTACTTGGTGGCCGTGTCGCCGGTGGCCGCCGCGACGACGCCCGCCGCCGCCAGCACCGTGGCCGGCTGGTGGTAGCCCAGGCCGGCGCGGAACTCGCGGTCGAACGTCTCGCGCCGGAAGATGGGCGCCCGCTCGGGCTGGAAGTCGGGCTTCGGGACCTGGAGGCAGTAGGTGCCGCAACCGACCATCGGCAGCAGCGAGTCGCCGCGCATGCTCGAGCGGTCCGGGTCGTCGACCGACCCGTAGACGATCTCCGCCACGCGCGACATGCCCTGCATCATCACTTCCATGTTCGAGGCCACCACCGCGTCGCCGAAGCGGCCGAACTTCTTGCGGTACTGGGCCTCGACCTGCTCGTGGAAGTGCGCCTGCGCGATGCCGAACTCCTCCAGGAACGGCGACACCGCGAAGAACGCGCCCAGGAAGGCGTTGCCCTGCATGCGCAGCTGCAGCTCGGGCCGGTCGGTGGCGGCCCGCGCGATGGCGAAGCCGGGCAGGGTGTAGAAGCGGATCTTCTTCTCGAGGATGTCCTTGCGGTAGCGCCTGGGGATGCGCTGCCAGACCACGGACGGATCCTCCTCCGACTCCCAGACGAAGGCGCCGCCCTCGCTCATGCCGTCCAGCGGGTTGGTGTGCGTGAACGCCTTGGGGTCGCAGCACAGCACCACGTTCACGTGGCGCAGGTCGCAGTTGACCCGGATGCGCTCCGGCGCCGCGACCAGGAAGTACTCCGTCGGCGCGCCCTTCTTCTCCGAGCCGTACTTCGGGTTGGCGCTGATGTGGACGACTTCCTTCTGCCGCCCGTACTCGTCGACGGCGCCGTCGCGCCGCGCCACGTGCTCGCCCAGCTCGCCGATGATCTCGCCCAGGTTCTTGCCCGTGGTGATCATGCCCCAGCCGCCGATCGAGTGCATGCGCACGGCGATGGCGCCTTCCGGCAGCAGCGACGGCCGCTCGCCCGCCTTCACGGCGTAGGGATGGTCGATGCCCACCACGAACAGCGTCTCGCCGTCGGCCGCCGTGCGCCCGTCCTGGCGCGCCAGCGTGCCGTTGACGAAGCCCCAGGCGCCGAGGATCCCCTCGGGCCGGAAATCGCGCGAGCCCAGGCCGTAGATGCCGGAGAAGAAGCGCGGCACCTGGTCGGCGCGGATGGTCCCGGCCTGCACGGCTTTCGTGAAGGCGGTGCGGATGTCGCGCGCCAGCGGGTTGTCGCCGGCCAGCGGCTGGTCGGTGCGCTCCATGATGATGACGTTCTTCCGCCCGGCCAGCGCCTTGACGTAGGCGGCCTCGGGCACCGGGCGCAGCACGTTGGCGTGGATGGAGCCGGCCTTGCCGCCCCGCTCGCGGATGTGGTCGACCGCGGCCTCGATGTTCTCCGCGGCCGAGCCCAGCGAGACGAACACGGTCTCGGCATCGTCGACCTTGTACTGCGACAGCAGCCCGTAGTGGCGCCCCGTCAGGCGGCCGAACTCGTCGTAGGCCGACTCGAGCATCGGCAGGATCGACTCGTAGAACGCCGTGCGGTGAGCCACGACGCCGTTCATGTAGTGCTCCTGGTTCTGCACCGGGCCCAGCAGGAGCGGGTTCTCCAGGTCGATCATGCGCGGCACGCGCCGGCGCTTCGGCCCGAACAGCGCGCGCTGCGCCTCGGTCGGGCAGTCGATCAGGTCGTCCGGCGCGCCCAGGAAACGGCGCATCAGCTCCGCCTCGTGGCGGTAGAACGTGCGCTCGAGGTGCGAGGTGAGGAAGCCGTCCTGCGCGTTGATGCCGGGCGTCAGCGACAGCTCGGCCACCTTGCGGATGATGAGCGCCTGGTCGGCCGCCTGCTGCGAGTCCTTGCCGAAGAGCATGATCCAGCCGGTGTCCATCACGGCGTAGATGTCGTCGTGGCCGCAGTGCACGTTCAGCGCGTGCTTGGTCAGCGCGCGGGCCGAGACCTCGAGGATCATCGTCGAGAACTTGCCGGGCGCGTGGTAGTACTGCTCGGCGCCGTAGACGATGCCCTGCCCCGAGGTGAAGTTCACCGTGCGCTTGCCGCATACCGAGAAGGCGATGGCTCCGCCCTGCGCCGAGTGCTCGCCCTCGGTCTCGCAGGCCAGCTTGCTGCCGCCGAAGACGTTCAGCTTGCCCTCGGCGTACGAGAGCTGGTAGTTCTCGCCCATCTCCGTCGACGGGGTGATGGGATAGAACACGCCGCCGTCCGTGATCCGGGCCTCGGTGTGGTAGGAGACGAGCTGGTTGCCGTTCGTGGTGACCCGGATGCCGGGAAACTCGGGGGCGTTCTTCATCGAAGGGGCTCCTTCTGTGTGCGCGGCGGTCCGCGTGCCGACCACAGGGCGGGTCGGCCGGCCCCCCGCCGCGGGGGCCGCCATGGCACGGGCGGAACGATAACACCCGCCTTGCGGCGGAACACGGACGAAATAGCGTCGGATTGGGAGGGCTGTGGACGGCTATTCTTGCTCTGATACGCTATTATTTTACTATTCGACATGCAAGTGGCTCAGGGAGCCCAAGCTAAAGCACACTTTATAGTAGGAGTTCCAACCCCTCCAGTATACTCCGCTTTCGCTCGCCCAACCCCGTCTTGCGATACGGACCGGTTTACGTCCCATCCCGAGGAGGTCCGCGATGCGGAGTCCCTTCCAACCGTCCTTCCGCTGCACCGTGCTTTGCACCCTGCTCCTGCTCGCCATCCTGCCCGGCTGCTCGGACGACGATCCCGCCGGCCCCTCGGCCAACGATCCGTACCGCCTGGTGGCCCCGCTCGAGAATGCGGTGGTCGACGTGCCGCTGGTCGCCAACCAGCCGACCACCATCAACCTCTCGCTGCAGCTGCCGCCGGACATCCCCAGGGTCGAGTCGGCGGTGATCGACGTGGCCGGCACGCTGGATCACGTGACCATCGACGGCATCCCGCTGTGGAAGCTGATCGCGCGCAAGGCGGCGCGCCTGTTCGGCAAGGCCGATGACATCGGCGCCACCGCCACGATCCGCGTCGGCAGCAACCCGGAGACCGTCTGCGAGTCCGGCATCGCCTACGGACCATTCACGGTCAGCCACGGCACCGCGCTGGTCGTCGAGCCCGCCACGGTGGCCGCCGACGAGGCGACCGTGGACATCATCAACCTGGGCATGATCACGATCTGCCTGACGGTGACCGCGAACATCGACGCCACCCTCAGCGTCGACGCCGTGGCGATGGACATCGCCGAGGGACGTTGCGACGCGCCGGCGAACTTCTCCGGTACCTGGAACGGCACCTGGGAGTGCGTCAACAACTGCGGCGAGGGAGAGGGCGGCGACATCACGCTGGTCGTCACGCAGGACGGCACCGACGCGAGCTACACCGACGACGGCGGCGCCACGTACGTGGGCGTGATCTGCGGCGACATGTTCCGCTTCGAGTACGACGGCGAGCTCTACTTCGAGCGCGGCACGCTGACGATGACCGGCCCGAACACGGCCATCAAGCGCTCGACGTGGCGCAGCCATGAACCCCCGTACTGCGGCGGCGACTGCTACGACACGGTCACCCGCCAGGACTTCGGCAGCTGCCCGCAACTGGTCATCACGAGCGGCGCGCCGCCGGCAGGCCGCTTCGGGCAGGCCTACTCCTTCACGCCGACCACCAGCGGCGGCCAGGGCCAGGTCACGCGGTGGGCCATCCCGACGGTGGCCATTCCCGGCCTGGAGACCCTGGGCAGCGGCACGCTCGCCGGCACGCCGACCGCGCAGGCGATCGGCACCTGGGAGGTGCGCGTGACGGTGTACGACCAGTGCGAGCCCGAGGCACAGGTGGTCAACCAGACGTACATGCTGACGATCACGGAGTAGCCGGCCGGCCGGCACCCCGACGTTCGCGGACAGAAGGCGGCGCCCCCGGATTCGGCGGGCGCCGCCGTGCACTTCGGCGGCGGCTGCAATGCCCGGGCTACCCGGTGGCAGGCCCTGTGCGTCCACCCCGCCCGACCCTGCCGACCGAGCAGCCGATGCCGACGACGCAGAACGCGCAGAACACCAGCAACGCCAGCCGCATGCTGGCCAGGAACTGCGGCTCGGTCTCGGCCGTCACGCCCTGGCCGTCCATCAGGAAGGCGAAGACCAGCGTGATCACCATCATGCTGGTCATCATGCCCAGGGTCCGCATGGTGGCGTTGAGCCCCGACGCCACGCCCAGGTGGCGCGGCTCGACGCTGCCCATGACCATGCTGGTGTTGGGCGACGAGAACAGGGCGAAGCCCAGCCCGAGGAAGCCGAGCAGGCT
>JAYRFB010000198.1:0-3169 GCA_041908585.1 Candidatus Krumholzibacteriia bacterium | reverse complement strand
GAACACGCCGCTGTCCATCGTGTCCTTGACCCGGCCGAGCGCCTCGACCAGCTCGGGATGGCCGACGGCGAAGGCGACGCGCCAGCCGGTCATGTTGAACATCTTGGACAGGCTGTGCAGCTCGATCACGCGCTCACGCGATGGGTCGGCCGTGCCCAGCAGACAAGGTTGGGCCTTGCCGTCGAGCGACATCTCCAGGTACGCCGCATCGTTGACCAGCGTCACTCCGCGCCCGGCGCAGAGGTCCGCCGCCCGTCGCCAGAAGGCCGGGTCGGCAGTGGCGCCGGTCGGGGTGTTGGGGTAGTTCAGGAAGAGGAGGCGCGTGCGGTCGTCCATCAGCGCCGCCACCTCGTCCAGGTCGGGCAGGAAGCCGTTGGCCGCCCGCAGCCGGAACGCGCGCGGCTCGCCCCCAGCCAGGATCGTCGCCTGGGCATACACGGGGTAGCCGATGTCCGGCACCAGCGCGTTGTCGCCCTCCTGGACGCAGGTGACCGGCAGGTGGGCCAGGCCCTCCTTGCTGCCGATCAGCACGAGCACCTGCGTGGCCGGGTCCACGCTGACGCCGTGGCGTCGCCGCAACCAGTCGGCGATGGCACGCTTGAGGCCGGCATCGCCGCGCTGCGCCGGGTAGCGGTGACAGGCCGGATCGGCGATCGCCTCGGTCATGACGCGGATCAGCTCGGGCGGCGTCGGCCGGTCCGGGTCGCCGATGCCCAGGTCGATGATCGAGGCTCCGCTCTCGCGGGCCTTCCGCTTGGCGGCATCGAGCGCGGCAAACAGGTATGGCGGCAGCTTCTGCAGGCGTCCCACATGTACCTCCCCGCCCCGCCGGGCGGCGTGAAACCGAAAAAACCCCGCGGGCCGCCTGCGCGACCCGCGGGGGACAATATCGCACACCGCAGGCGGATCATCCACCCCGGTCAGCGGCCGCCGGCGGCCTTCTTGCGCTCGGCTTCGGCCACCGCCTTGAGGCCATCCATCCGCTCCACCTGGCGCCGCGCCGCGGCCGCGTACCGCACGCTCCCGCTCTCGGCGCACTGCGCGAACTTCGCGCGGGCGCTGTCGAAATCCTTCTGGCACTCCAGCGCCAGGCCCCAGGAATAGAGGATCGGCGCGACCGCCTCGTGACCCTTGGCGCGGTGCTGTTCGAAGGCCTGTCCCGCCTGCGTCGCAGCATCGCCGCAACGACCGGACTCGACCATCACCTGGAGCATGGCGCCCCACTCCGTCGTGTCGGTCGGCTTGAGCGCCAGGTACTTCCCGTACGCAGCGACGCTGCCCGGCTTGTCGCCGGCCTGGTCCTTGGCGCGCGCCAGGTTCAACCAGGCGTTCGTCAGCTCGGGGTTCTTCGCCAGCATGCCCTCGTAGAGCGCCGCCGCCTCGGCGTAGTCGCCGTTCTTCATCTTCTGCTTCGCCAGGTCGCTGGTGGTCGCGCCGCCGGCCTGCCCACCGTACTGCTGCGACAGGTCCAGGTAGTACTGGGCGCGCTCGTTGTTGCCCGCGCGCTTCTGCTGCTCGCTGGCGCGACCCGCCGCCTTGGCGATCAGCACCAGCACCTTGTCCCGCGCCTTGTCGCACTCGTCCAGGTCCAGCAGGTGCTGGCAGACGTCGACCGCCTGCGTCGAGAAGCCGACCGCGTCGTGGATCGCCGCCAGGTTGAACAGCAGGCCACAGTCGTCCGGCGCCAGCTGCTCGCCCTTCATGTACTCGGCGCGGGCTTCCTTGTACATCTTCTGGCGCACGTAGGCCCGGGCCAGGTTGTCGAAGTCGCCGGCCTGCACCTCCTCGCCGCGCAGGTCGATGACCCGCTGGAAGGCCTTGGCCGCCAGCGCGTACTGCTCCTTGCCCATCTGCGCGATGCCGATGCCGCGCATCGCCTCGACGTGCTCGGGGCAGGTCTGGATGATCGAGGTGAGGCTCGGCAGCGCCAGGTCCCAGTTCTGCGCGTCCAGCGCCTTCTTGGCCTCGGTGTACTGCAGGTTGGCCTCCTGCATCTGGCCGGGCTGGCACTCCGCGCGCGCCTGGCCGGCGCCGACCAGTGCCGCCAGGGCCAGGGCACCGGCCCACGCCCGTGCGGCCGAGAGATTCCTGCGCATTCCGCTCACTTGCTTACCTCCAGGCACGGGAAGCCCTTGCAGCGCCGCCCACTTCGGACCTCTGGACAAACGGCACCCCAAAAAAAACGGCCCGGTCGAGCGGCCGGGGCCCCTCATTACATAATCGCCGGGCCCGCCCGCTGTCAATCGTGACCCGCTCCTTCGCCTGCGACACCCAGCCGCGCCAGCGCCGCCAGCACGCCGTCGCCGATGAGCCGGCCCTTGTCCGACACGGCGCGCGGGTCGACGGACGCGCCGCGGGGATCCACATCTCCAACCTTGACGCCCTCGTGAAGTTCCGCGCGTTCGTGGACCAGCCCCCGCAGCAGCCCGTCCAGCCGGGCCACCACGGGCAGGCCCGCGACCTCACCGACGGCCTGCCCGCACCGCACCAGCTCGCCGATCGAGCAGGCCGGCCGCAGGTGCCCCGCCGCCGGCGAGCGCAGCAGGCGCTCGGCGGTCCGACCGCCGACCTCGCCGGGCACCCCGGTATCCGGGGCGGCCGATCCCCGGCTGATCACCCGGCCGGGACCGGCGACTCGGTGCGTCTCAATCACCAGGGCCGCGTCCACGCCGCAGGTGAAGCCGGGCCCCAGGCCGATGACCGGAACGCCGGCGCCCAGGGGCACCGCGGCGCGCTTGGTCATGCGCGCGTCGACGACGACCGACGGGCGCAGGCGCGCCAGCTGCCGCGCCTGCGGATCCACCAGCACGTCGACGCGGCCATCGCGGAACTCCGCCTCCGCCGGGTCGCGCAGGCATCCCGCGACTCCCGCCACGTCGCAGGACCCGGCGTACACGGCCTCAGCGAAGCAGACGAGCCGGCGCACGGCCAGGGGCGCCGCGACTTCGGCCAGCACCACGCGGTGGCCGGCGCGCACCAGCGCCACCGCGACGGCCGAGGCCAGCTCGCCAGCACCCTGGATCCAGACGCCGCCGTTCACGGCCGCCGCCGGCGCAGGCGAAGACCCAGCTCGGCGCCCTCGGCATCGCGCAGGAACTCGCGACCCCGCAGGACGGCCAACGCCTCGGCCAGGACGCTGAGCGCGATCTCGGCCGGCGTCTCGTCGCCG
>JAYRFB010000197.1:0-11570 GCA_041908585.1 Candidatus Krumholzibacteriia bacterium | reverse complement strand
CTCGGACCAGCCGGCGCGCTCGCAGAGCCGGGGCAGCGCGGCGAAGGTCGAGGGCGGGTAGCCCTTGGTCGTGGGCGGCTCGCCGGCCGCCAGGCCGATCTCGCGCAGGGCCATCGCGTAACGTGTGGCCGAGTCCATCATGAACAGGACCTCGCGGTCGCTGTCCCGGAAGCGCTCGGCGATGGTCATCGCCGTGTCGGCGCCGCGGGCGCGCATGACCGCGCTCTCGTCCGAGGTGACGACCACGACCACGCTGCGCGCCAGGCCCTCGGGACCGAGGTCGCGCTCGATGAACTCGCGCACCTCGCGCCCGCGCTCGCCGATCAGCGCCAGCACGTTCACGTCAACGCGCGCCTGCCGCGCCAGCATGCCCATCAGCACCGACTTGCCGACGCCGCTGCCGGCGAAGATGCCCATCCTCTGGCCCCGTGCCGCGGTCACCATGCTGTCGATCGAGCGGATGCCGGTCGACACCGGGTCGGTCACCCGCCGCCGCCGCATCGCATTCGGGGGCGAACCGCCGAGCCGCGCCCGGGGTCCGGACGCGAGGCTGGGGCCGCCGTCGAGAGGGCGGCCGAGGCCGTCCAGGACACGCCCGAGCAGCGCGTCGCCGCAGGGCACGGTCAGGTGGCTCGAGAGGATGGTGGCCCGGCAGCCCGGGGCGATGCCGCGGGCCTCCTGGTACGGCATCACCAGCAGGCGGTCCTCCCGGAAGCCGACGACCTCGCAGAGGACCGGCTCGCGGTAGCGGCCCGTCTCGATGCGGCAGAGGGAGCCGACCGGCGCGCCGAGGTCGGCGACCTCGATGATCATGCCCACCAGGTTGGCCACGCGCCCCACGGCCCGGCCGGGGTCGGCCAGGCGCAGCCGTTCCTCGAGGTCCGCCCAGTCGAGGCTCATTGCGGTACCGCCTCCGGTCCCGGGGCCACTGCCTCGCGACGCGTGGCGATCTCCTCCTCGATGATCTCGGCCAGGACCTCCAGCTGCCCCTCGACCGTCAGGTCCCACTCGCGACCCTCGGCGCGGACACGGCAGTCGCCATCGCCCAGGCGCCGGTCATCCGCGACGACCTCGATGTTCAGGCGAGCGCGCAGATCCGGCTGGTCGGCCAGCCAGAGGGCGTCGCGCGGGCTCGTGGTCACGCGCAGCGGCGCGCCGGATTGCTGCTTGTAGAGGATGGTCTCGAGCGCACGGGTCAGGACGCCGTGGTCGACGGCGACGGTGGCGCGCACGATCTTCTCGGCGACGCGCAGGGCCAGGCGCGCGGCGCCGGCGGCCGTCGCCGCCAGGTCGGCCTGGACCGCCGCCTCCAGGTCGCGGGTCCAGGCGGCAAGGTTCTCGGCGGCCTCGCGCTTGGACTCGGCAAGGCGCGCCGCGAACTCGTCCTCTTGCTGCTTCTGCCGCGCCTCGTAGGAACCGGCCACGTCCATCTCAGCCAGCTCGTAGAGGTCGGCCCGCTCCTCGCGGGTCAGCGTCGAGAGCAGCGAGCGCGGGTCCGTGTAGCCGGTCTCGCGCTGGAACCGGGACCCCGGGGCGTCTTCGCCGCCGGACTCGGCGGCGACGGGGCCGTCCAGGCCGCGGAAGACCGGGCCGGCCGCGCCGTCGTCATCGCCCCGGGCATCGGCCACGAAGGCCTCAGGACACCATTTCCGCATCCTTGCCGCCCTTGCCGAGGGTGATGGTGCCGGCTTCCTCGAGGCTCCGGATGACCTCGACGACGCGCTGCTGCGCCTCCTGGACCTCGGACAGCTTGACGGCGCCCATGAGCTCCATGTCCTCGCGGATGCCCTCGCCGGCGCGCTTGGACATGTTGCGGAAGACCTTGGTGCGGATCTCGTCGGTGGCGCCCTTCATGGCCATCGTGAGCTCCTTGCCGTCGATCTCCTTCAGCACCTCCTGGATGTGCTGGTCGCTCATGAGGACGATGTCCTCGAACACGAACATGAGGTTGTTGACCTCGTTGGCGACCTCGTCGTCGATCTCGCGCATCTCGTCGAGGATCTCCTGCCAGACCTCGCGCTCGATCTCGTTGAGGATCTCCGCCACCTGCTTGCGCCCGCCGTACTTCGAGTCCTTGGCGGCCACCTCGCCCTGGAGCTGGCCGGCGAGCACCTTCTCCACGGCCTTGAGCGTCTCCGGGTGCGGGGCCTCCAGCACGGCCATGCGATGCGCCACCGTGCCCTGGAGCTCTGCCGGGAGCAGCTGCAGGATCGGCCCGCTGTTTCGGGGGTCCATGTGCGCCAGGACGACGGCGATCGTCTGCGGATGCTCGTTCTTCAGGTAGTTGGCGATGGTCAGCGGGTCGACGGCCTTCAGGCTCTCGAAGTTGTTGATCTCGCTGTAGCTCGTCACCCGGCTGAGCAGCGAGGTGGCCTTGTGCGTGCCGAAGCCGGCCTCCAGGATCTGCTTGGCCGTCTCCTCGCCGCCGAAGGCGATGCCGGAGATCTGGCTGCTCATCTGGATGAATTCGCTGAGGATCTTCTTCTTCTCGGCGAACGTGACGTGCCCGATCGAGGCGATGGTGTGGGTCAGTTCCTCGACCATCGACTCGGGCAGCTTGGACATGACCCGCCCGGCCACGTCCGGCCCGAGGGACATCAGGAACACAGCCGCCTTGCGAACCGCCTGCTGCTTCACGTCAGCTCCCCACCGCTTCCCGCGCGTTGCCCGAGAGGTCGATCTCGCGGATCCAGCTCTGGATCACCTCGGCGACCCGCTCCGGGTTGTCCGCCGCGTAGTCCCGGATGTCACCCATGACCTGGTCGTTCAGGTCCGGGATCCCGTCGAAGTGCTCGGGCTCCGGTGCCGGGGCGGCGGCGGCCGCGCGTGCAGCCCCGGCAGCCCGCCCGCCGGAACCCGCTGCCGCGGCGGCCGACCCGCCACCCGCGACCAGGCGCCCGAGCGTGCGGCGCAGGCTGAGCGCGACGGCGGCCAGCAGCACCACCAGCAGCACCTTGCCGCCGTACTCGGTGACCAGGCCCATCCAGTCGGTCAGGGGGCTCTCGCCGACCGGTTCCTCGAGGGGCCGGAACTGCATGTTGACGACCTCGATCTGGTCGCCCCGCACCGAGTTCAGGCCGACGGCCGTCTGCACGATGCGGCGCAGCTGTCCCAGCTCGTCCTCGGTCAGCGGCTTGTACGTGGGCTCGCCCTTGCCGTCGGGTGCCGGCTCGTAGTGCCCGTCGACGAAGACCGACACCGACAGCGTGGCGATGTTCCCCGTCTGGCCGACGATGTGCTCCACGGTGCGGTTGATCTCGTAGTTGGTGGTGCTGTTCTCCTTGGTGGCGCCGGTCGACGGATCGTTCTCCTCGTTCCGGACCTCGCTGCGCACCACGGTCGACGCGGGGTCGTAGACCTCGCGTTCGCGCGTCAGCTTCTCGAAGTTGAGCGTCGCATCGACGCGCACGATGGAGCGTCCCGGCCCGAGGACCTTGTCCAGCATCGAGCCGGCCTTCTCCGACAGGTAACCTTCCACTTCCTTGCGCAGGCCCAGCTGCGTCTCGCCGCGGCTGGTGTCCTCGTCCGACACCGCGGCCGACAGCACCTTGCCCGTCTGGTCGATGACCGTGACGTTGTCCACCGCCAGGTCCTCGACGCTGCCGGCGACCAGGGCCTGGATGCCGGCGATCTGGCCCTCGTTCAGCCGCGCGCCACGGCCCAGCCGCAACACGACGCTGGCGGTGGCCCCCTGCTGGTCCTTCTTGAAGATGGACGGCTGCGGCAGCACCAGGTGGACGCGGGCGGACTGGATCGCCGGGAAGCCTTCGATGGTCTTGGTGAGCTCGCCCTCGAGGGCGCGCTTGAAGTTGACGTTCTGGAGGAACTCGGTCAGGCCGTACTGCTTGCCGTCGAAGATCTCGAATCCGACCGGGCCGTTGGCGACGACGCCCTTGCCGGCCAGCTCGATGCGCAGGCGCGCGACCATGCTCTCGGGTACCAGGATCGTGCCGCCCCCGTTCTTGAGCTCGGTGGCGACGTCCTGGCGGGCCAGCTCCTCCAGCACCGCGGCGGCGTCCTCGGGCGTCAGGTTCGAATACAGGACCGCCTTGTCTTCCTTTTGCAGCCAGAGGCTGAAGACGGCGATGCTGATGATGCCCGCGACCGCCACGACGCCGAGCAGGGCCTTCTGGTTGAACGAAAGTTCACCAAGCCTGGCCTTTACGTTGTCAGTCAGCTGCTTGAATCCGTCCACGCGCTTACCTCGGCTCCGTCACGCTGGGGCGCCTAAACCTGCGTCCGCATGATTTCCTGATACGATTCCAGGAGCTTGTTGCGGACCTCGAGCAGCAACTCGAAGGCCAACTGCGACTCCCGGGCGGCGATCATGACGTCGTGCGTCTCGGTCACCCGGCCGCTGATCATTCCCTCCACCATGTCGTTGCTGACCTGCTGGAGGCTGTCCACCTTCTCGAACGCCTTCAGGAGCTGCTCCTGGAAGCCGCCCCCGCCCGCCGGCGGCGTGACCGGGACGGCGCCGTACGCCGCGCGCGGGTCGATCGAACCGAGGGCCTTGATCACGTCCACTGCCATGCCTGGCTCCCTCCCGCTCCGCCTAGATCTTCAGGGCGTCGCTGAACATGTCCTTGGACGACTGGATGGCGCTGACGTTGGCCTCGTAGGCACGGCTGGCCGTGATCATGTCCACCATCTCCGTGATGGGGTTCACGTTCGGCATCAGCACGTATCCGCCCTCGTCGGCATCGGGATGGCCGGGGTCGTAGACGACGCGGAACTCCGAGGCGTCCGGCGCCACGGTCACCTCGCTGGTGATCCCGCCGCCGGGCGTCTCGACGCGCCCGACGGTCTCCAGCATGTGGGCCGGGTGCGTCCGGGAGAGGCGGCTTTCCTCCTCGCGTCCCAGCAGCGTCTCGTGGCTGCGGACCTTCTCCCCGAGCACCTCCTCGAACACCGCCCGCTGGCGGCGGTAGGGCGTGCCCTCGGCCGTCTGGGTGGTCTCGGCGTTCGCCAGGTTGCGCGCGACGACATCCATCTTCAGGCGCTGGCCCTTGAGGCCGGAGGCGCTGGTCCTGATGGCGCCGAACAGTCCGTTGCTCATCGTATCCCTCCGGGGCCTAGCTCATGTGCCCGCGGATCGCCCCGCGGATGGTGTTGTAGCGCCCGCTCAACAGGCGCGTCGCCAACCGGTAGCTGAGGTCGTTCGTGGCCAGCGTGGTCATCTCAGAGTCGATGTCCACGTTGTTGACGCCGTTGTCGAAGTCCGTGCGGGCGTCCACGACCTCTTCCATCTGGTCGGCCGCGGTGCCGTTCCCGATGGGCAGGTGGTCCGGATGCGTCGTGTAGCCGCGCATCCGCATCTGCTCCGTGGAGAGCATCTCCTCGAAGCGCACTTTCTGCGCGCGGTAGCCGCCCGTCTCGACGTTGGCGACGTTCTGGACCGTCACCTCGTGCCGGCGGGCGTAGACGTCGAGCGCCTTCTTCAGCATGTCGACGTGCGCGTTGTTCATGAAGCCGGTCCTGATCATGGCGCTACCCCGGGATCTCGACGCCGAGATCGGTGTAGAGGTTCAGCTTGTTGCGCAGGGTCCGCACGCTGATGCCCAGCTCCTGCGCCGCCTTCGTCCGGTTGCCGCGCGTGGTCCGCAGCTTCCTCAGGATGAGCTCGCGCTCCATGTCTCGCAGCGTCAGGTCGCCGGCAAGCTCCCTGGCCTTCTCCGTGGCGTCCATCTCCTCCGAGAGCCCGAGGATCTCGCGGTCCAGCTCGTCGCCGGTGCAGAGGATGACGGCGCGCTCGATCACGTTCTGGAGCTGGCGCACGTTGCCCGGCCAGTCCAGGGCGACCAGGCAGCGCATGGCGGCCTCGCTGATCGGCAGCAGCGGCCGGCTGTTCTCCGCGCAGAAGACCTGGCAGAAGTGGCTGGCCAGCAGCGGGATGTCGTCCTTGCGCAGCCGCAGCGGGACGATCCGGAGCGGGATCACGTTCAGGCGGAAGTAGAGGTCCTCGCGGAAGTTTCGCGCCTTGATCTCGTCCTTGAGGACGCGGTTCGTCGTCGCGATGATCCGCACATCCGTGCGCGTGGCGTACTTGGCGCCCAGGCGCATGATCTCGCGCTCCTGGAGCACCCGCAGCAGCTTGGCCTGCATCGCGTACGGCATCTCGCTGATCTCGTCCAGCAGCAGCGTTCCGCCGTCGGCCAGCTCGAACTTGCCCTTGCGGGCCGAGACGGCGCCGGTGAACGCACCGCGTTCGTAGCCGAAGAGCTCCGACTCCAGGAGCGTCTCGGGGATGGCCGCGCAGTTGATGCGGATGAACGGCCCGTCGCGGCGCGAGCCCGAGTCGTGGATGGCCCGGGCGACGACTTCCTTGCCCGTGCCGCTCTCGCCCTGCAGGAGCACGGTCCCGCGGGCGTCGGCGATCATGGCGATCTTCTCCCGCAGCTGGACCATCGCCGGGTTGTTGCCCAGCAGGCCGAGGGTGTCCTGCCGGGCGGCGACGCTGGTGCGGAGGGAGCGGTTCTCCGTGCGCAACTGTTCGACCTCGAGGGCGCGGCCGAGGGCGAGGTCGAGCTGGTCCAGCCCGAAGGGCTTCGTGAGGTAGTCGACCGCGCCACGGCGTGTCGCCTCGACCGCCTGCGGGATCGAGCCGAAGGCCGTCATCATGATGACGATCGGGCGGTAGTCCAGCTGCGCGCCAATGTCCTCCAGCAGCTCCAGCCCGCCGCGGCCGGGCATCTGCACGTCCGACAGCACCAGGTCGAACTTCTGCGCCTTGAGCTCGGCCAGCGCGGCCACGCCGCTGGCGGCCGTGCGCACGTTGAACCGCGAGCCGAGCGACGCGGAAAGGAAGTCCCTCATCGTCTGCTCGTCGTCCACCACCAGCAGGTTGCGCTTGTTCGCCATCGTCTCGCCTTTCCTCCCTGAAGCCCGGTTCACTCCGTCACCTCGGCCACTTCCAGCGTGACCGTCGTGCCCCCGCCCGGGACGCTGGTCAGCGTCCAGGCCAGGCCGTACATCTCCAGCAGCGTCTGCACCCGGGTCAGGCCGACCCCGAGGTGCCCTTCCTTGGTCGTCACGAACGGGTCGCAGGCCTGGGGCAGCAGGTCCGCGACGATGCCCGGCCCGTCGTCGCGCAGCCGCAGCGCCAGCCGATCGCCAGGCCCGCGGTTCGCCGTGACTTCCACCCGCACCGGCCGCCCGGCGCCGTCGTCGCCTTCCACCGCGTTCAACAGCAGCTCCGTCAGCACCAGGCAGAGGTCGCCCTTGGGCAGCAGCAGCGATGCGCGCGGCACGCGACCGCACAGCACCTGCAGGCCCGGGCAGCGCCGCTCGCAGACGCGGAACACGTCGTCGAGCAGGGCCGGCAGGTCGACGCCGCGATCGGGGTTGCCCCGCGGCGCGGTGAGGTCGTGCACGGACCGGTAGATGGCCTCCATGCGCTCGACCTCGCGGATGATCTTGCGCGCCCAGCCGGCAGCCTTGTCGGTATCCTGGTCCGGCGAGGCGATGAGCCCGGCGTAGCCCTTGATCCCGCACAGGCTGTTGCTGGTCTTGTGCAGGTAGGAGCGAAGCAGGCGCTCCGCCCCGGCGCCCGGCGCCGGCGCAACCGCCGCCGCGACCGCCGCAGTCTGGGCCGGCGCCGTCTGGGCGGGCGCGTTCACGACACCCCCGTCGCGGCCAGCAGCTCGCGGTCGTTCTGCTCCTCGCAGGCGATGATGCCCTCGATGAGCCCGCCCACGCGGTCGAGGGCGTCGCGCAGCCGCGCGCGACCGTCGGCGGTCATCGTGCCGCGTCGCGACTCCCATTCGCGCTTGGTCGCCGCCTCGCCGCGCTCGAGCCGCGCGACGAGTTCCAGGCAGCCCTTCTTCTGCTCCAGGAGGCGCCGGATCTCGGCGAACGGCGCGCCCTGGCGGACGGCGTCGCCCTGGCGACGCGAGAGCTCGAGCACGCGCGCGTAGACGCGGGCCTCCTCCTCGTAGAGGCTCAGGAGCCGGCCGAGCAGCTCGGCCTCCCCCCGCGCCGGCAGGTCAGTGCCCGTAGTGCGCGGCAGCGCCATAGCGTTCCCCTTCGTTCAGGAGGCGTTCCAGGCGCGCGGCCATCTCGGCCATCGCGCAGGCGTGGTCGGCCCAGGCGCCCTTCGTCTCGGCCTGGCAGATCTCGCGGAAGCCGGCGGCGGCCTCGCCATAGCGGTTGCCGACGAAGGACAGCGTCGCGGACTGCAGGCGACCCCAGTCGCGCAGCCGCGGCATTCCGCTGGTAGCCAGCTGGCGATAGCACCGGCCCGCGGCCTCGTGGTTGCCGCCCAGCAGGTTCAGGTCGGCCCAGGCGGTGAGCACCCAGCCCCGCTCGTTCGGCGCCAGCACCTGCTCGCGCCCGCCCATGGCCAGCAGCCGGTCCAGCTCGGTGAGCGCCTCGGCCCTTCGCTCCAGCCAGGACAGGGCGTAGGCGCGCCAGAAGGTGACGCGCACGTCGGCGGCGAACTCCGGCGCCGCGGCGCGGTCGACGAACCAGGAGAGCGTCGTGGCATCGCGCCGGCCCAGCAGCCAGCGCATCGCCAGCACGAACTCCGCCTCCCGGCCGGCGAGGTCGTGGGCGGCCATCGTCGTCGCCAGGGCGCGACCGGCCGCGACGGTGTCGCGGGCGGCAATCGCCGCTGCCAGGTACTCGCGCCCGGTCTCGCGCCGGAAGTGCCCCTGCGGGTCGCGCGCGTCGACACGGCCGTACCAGTCCAGCGCCTTGTCGTATTCGCTCAGGTTCAGGTAGTTGCGGGCCTGGGCCAGGGCGAGCAGCGGCGAGCCGGCCGCGTGGCCGTGGTCCGCGGCTCCGCGCGCATCGGCGTGATCCCCGTGCCCAGCGTCCTGGTCCCCGTGTGCGCCATGCTCGTTGCCAGCCGGCTCCCCGCCCTCCAGCTGGGTGACGGCCTTGGCGATCGCCAGGTGGCGATAGGGCTTGGCGGCCGGCGCCTCGGCGGGCGTGTCGAGGGGATACAGCGTGGGCCCGGTCCGGCCGGCGTCGCCCTCGAGGGCGTCGAACCAGCGGGTCCAGGGATCGTCTGTCCCGTCCTCGATCGGAGCGGTGAATTCCGCCAGCGCCGACGGCAGCGCCGCGATCCCGGGAAGCGCCCCGGGGTCGTCCGACGCCGCGTCAGCGGGTGCCGCGTGGCCGCCCGCCGCCGTCGTGGCCGGCGTCGCGTGCTCGCTCGCCATGGTGACACCCGCCGCACCGCACAGGGCGAGCGCGCCCAGGAGCACCAGACCTGTGGCCGGCGTGAATTGATGCCTGCAGCCCATGTCTTCCCTTTATTCCGGGTGGTGGCAGTTTCGTCCCGCTGGCAGCGCCGGGCGCAAGCGGTATGCCGCACGGCGTCAGGCGGCAAAACCTGCAGACAGGCCGGAAGCTGTCGGCGCAATCCGTCGCGAGCGTCATGGCAAGCGACGAATTGGCAATGCCTTGGCGGCGCCGCTTGACGTGGATTCTATGGATGGGACTGGTTCTGTCGGCAGGAGCGCGGAGCGTGACGAGGCCAGGCGATGGACATCCGTGAACGGGGGCTGGCCAGTGTCCGGCCAGCCCCCGTGCGCATCATCAGCCCTCGGCCTCGGCCGACTTGAGGTCCGGGCCGTCGTCGACCTCGCCGTACTGCCGCAGCTTCTCCCGCAGGGTCTGGCGGCTGATGCCGAGAATGCGCGCGGCCTTCGACTTGTTGTTCTCGGTCATCTCCAGCGTGTAGAGGATCTGGGCGCGCTCGACCTCCGCGAGCGGTTGCAACCCGCCCAGGCCGGCGGCGCCGGCCAGGCGCCCGGCGGCGCGGGGATTGCGCCCCCCGGCCACGTGCGCCGGGAAGTGCGACTCGAGCAGGCGCTCCGGCTCCTCCAGGATCATGATCCGCTTGAGGACGTTCTTCAGCTCGCGGACGTTGCCCGGCCAGGGGTAGCGCTGCAGCATCTCCAGCACGGCCCCGTCCACCGGTTCGGTGCGCAGCCCCATCTGGGCGTTGAACTCGCGCACGAATCCGTTGACCAGGATCTCCAGGTCCTGCGGACGCTCGCGCAGCGGCGGCACGTCGATCTCCACCACCTGAAGGCGGTAGTAGAGGTCGTTGCGGAACGTCCCGTTCTCGATCGCCTCGCTGAGCCGGCGGTTCGTCGCGGCGACGATGCGCGCGCGCACCTCGTAGTCGTCCTTCCCGCCCACGCGCCGGCAGCGGCGGTTCTCCAGCACGCGCAGCAGGCGGCTCTGCAGCAGCACGCCCATCTCGCCGATCTCGTCCAGGAAGATCGTGCCGGCCCCGGCCAGCTCGAAGAGCCCCTCCTTGGCAGTCTTCGCGTCCGTGAAGGCGCCCTTGGCGTGGCCGAAGAGCTCGCTCTCCAGCAGCGTCTCCGGGACGGCCGCGCAGTTGATCTCCATGAACCGCTCGGTCCGGGCGCTGGTGACCTCGTGGATGGCGCGGGCCACGATCTCCTTGCCCGAGCCCGACTCGCCGCCGATCAGGATCGATGTGTCGTTGCCGCTGCGGCTCTGCCCCACCTTCTCCAGCACGCGCGCGACCTTCTCCAGCCCGGGACAGCCCTTGATCATGCGGAGGTAGTGGCCGTCCGGCGCGTGGGCCGGCGCCGCGACCGTCGCGACCGGGGCCGCCTCCAACGACTCGGCGGTGCCCTGCGGCTCGGCCGTCGCGCGCAGCGCAGCGCGCACTTGCTTGCGCAGCATCGTCAGCTTGAAGGGCTTCGGGATGAAGTCGTAGGCGCCCAGGCGCATCGCGCTGACGGCGGTGTCCACGTCGCCGTAGGCGGTCATCATGATCACCGGGGTCTGGCGGCCCTGGTTCCGCAGCGCCTGCAGGACCTCCAGGCCGCTGACGCCCGGCAGCTTGAGGTCGGTCACGATCAGGTCGTATGCCGTCGCATGGCAGCGCGCCAGCGCCTCCTCGCCCGACTCGGCCGCATCGGCCTCGCAGCCGTCCGCGGCGAGGGCCTCCTGCAGCGAGGCGCGGATGGTGGCTTCGTCATCGACGATCAGGATCCTCGGGTTCATGTGGCCTCCTCTTGCAGCAAGCGGGGGCCGGCGGTCGCGCCCGCCGGCAGGGTCAAGCGGAACACGGTGAGGTCGCCGCGCCGCGCGGCGGCGAGGCCGCCCCCGTGCGCGGTGACGACCTTCTGGCAGAGCGAGAGCCCGAGCCCCGTGCCCGAACTCTTGGTGGTGTAGAACGGCTGGAACAGGCGCGCGGCATCGCCGTCGCGAAAGCCCGGGCCATCGTCGCGGACCTCGACCACCACGGCCTGGCCCAGGCGGTGCCCGCCCGAGCGCGGGTCCGGCAGGTCGCAGCGCGCCTCGCGCGACAGCACCAGCGAGACCCTCCCGCCCGCCGGCGCCGCGTCCACGCCGTTGAGCAGGAGGTTCAGCAGCACCTGCCCGAGCTGGCCGGCGTCGGCGACCAGGCCGAATTCCGCCTCGGGTCGCGCCACGCCGGGCGCCGCGATCTCCAGCTCGACCTGCGCGTCGCGCGCGCGCGGGCGGGCCAGTTCGAGCGCGTCGCGGGCGACCTCCCACAGGTCACAGTCGGCCAGCGCCGGTTCGTACGGCCGCACGTAGTTCAGCATGCGCGTGATCGT
>JAYRFB010000196.1:0-6121 GCA_041908585.1 Candidatus Krumholzibacteriia bacterium | reverse complement strand
CAGGGGCAGCCGGCGGACGAGCGTGGGCGTTGCCAGGATCCGGCACTCCTCGGCGCGCTCGGGCTGCTCGAGCACGTCGATGATCGACAGCTCGTAGTCCAGGTCGGGGAACTCCGCGAAGTAGGACCGCAGGTTCTGCACGGCCGCCTGGGACTGCCGGGTCCTGCCGGTCACGAACAGGTCGAAGACGAGTGTGGGCAATGTCAGGCGTCCTTTCCCGGGTGGGGGCCGCGCGCGACTTCCGCGGCGGCCGGGTGGATGGCCAGGCCGGTCGCCTGCCGGCGGTACCAGGCCAGGAGGTAACCCATGAGTTCGACCAGCATCAGGCGTCCCTCGTTGCCCATGGCGCGGGCCAGGGCCTCGGTGGCCGTCGCGGTCTGGCGGCGAAGGGCCGCCTGGTGCAGCCGGATGACGTCGCGCGGGCCGGCGTACATCAGGCCAAGGCTCTCGGACATCACCTGGAGCTCGCGCGAGACGGTGCGGTCGCCATCGCGCGCGGCGGTCGAGAAGTGCGACTCCATCAGCTGGCCGTAGCGGGTCACCAGCTCCGTGTACAGCTGCGGCGCCGCCTCGGCCAGGTCGTCGGCGCCGTAGAAGCGCGCCGTGACGGCCGTCCGCGGCGGCGTCAGCAGGCGGTCGAGGGCGGCCTGCTCGCGGTCGCGTCGCTCCTGGTCGCGCAGTTCCTCCAGCTGGCAGTGCAGCGCCCGTCGCTCGCGCGCGTAGCGCAGCGCCCGAACCAGCAGCTCGCGCTCGAGCCCGGTCTTCAGCAGGTAGTCCTCCGCGCCCAGGCCCAGGGCGTCCAGTCCGGCGTTGGCGTCGGCCAGGCCGGTCAGCACCACCACCGGCACCCGGCGATGGCGCCGGCCGATCTCGCACAGCCCCTCGAACCCCTGGCTGTCGGGCAGCGAGAGGTCCAGCAACACCGCGTCCGGGAGCATGTTCCCCAGCTCCTCGAGCGCCGCCGACAGGCTGGGCCGGCAGGTGACAGAGAACCGGGGCGCACGGTCCCCGCCCAGGAGGGCGGCGACCAGCTGCGCGTCGTCCGCGTCGTCCTCGACGAGCAGGATGCTGATCGGGTCGGGACCGGCCATGCCTCAGGCCTCCACTTGCTGCCGCCGGGGCAGGATGACGGTGAACGTGGCGCCCTCGCCCGGGCGACCCGCGGCGACGATGCTGCCGCCGTGGCGCTGCGCGATCCGCTCGCACACGGCCAGGCCCAGCCCCGTGCCCTCGTACTCCTGCCGCGTGTGCAGGCGCTGGAAGAGGCGGAAGATGCGGTCCTTGTGCTTCTCGTCGAAGCCGATGCCGTTGTCCGTGACCGTGAGCAGCACGTGCCTGCCGCGCTCGCTCCCGGCAATGGTCACCACCGGCGGTACCCCGGGGCGATGGAACTTCAGCGCGTTGCCGACCAGGTTCTGCAGCAGCAGCCGCAACTGCGTCGGGTCGGCCTCGACCAGCGGCAGCGCGCCGATCTCGACGCGGCCGCCGCTCTGCTCGATCCGCACCTCGAGGTCGCTGACCACCTGGCGAGCGATGACGGCGGGATCCACGTCGCCCAGGAGCTGCGCCTGCAGCCCGACGCGCGAGTACATGAGCAGGTCGTTGACCATGCGCTGCATGCGCTGTGCGGACTCGAACATGCGGCCGATGATCTCGCGGCCGTCGCCGTCAAGGCCGTCGCCCAGGTGCGCTGCCAGGCGGTCGCCGAACGTCTGGATCTTGCGCAGCGGTTCCTGCAGGTCGTGCGAGGCCAGGTAGGCGAACTGCTCAAGCTCCGCGTTGGAGCGCGCCAGTTCCTTCACGTGGGACTCCGCCGCCCGCTCCAGCCGCCGCCGCTCCGTGCAATCGGCCGCCAGCTGGTAGTGCACCAGGCGGCCGTCCGTCCAGGGGATGAGGATGTCGGTGATGGCGTAGTCGCGCCCAAGTCGATCGTCGTGGTGTTCCCAGTGCACCGGAATGCCCGGCTGCTCGGCCAGGATGCTGCCGCGGCAGAACCCGCACCGGTCCTCCAGCCCGTGCAGGGCCTGCCAGCAGACCTGCCCGACAGGGTCGCGCCTGAGATCCTCGCGGCAGCGCCGGTTGGCGAACAGGACCTCATGCGTGGAGGGATCGACGACGCTGATGCGCTCGGGATGCGCGTCGAGGATGGCCTCGAAGCGTGCGGCCTGCTCGGTCAGGCGGGCGATCACGGCGGCGGCGTCCGGGCCGGCGGGTGCCGGTCGGTGGGCGGAACTCCCACTGGGCAGCGAGTTCATCGCGTGGATCCTGACGGCGAGAGCCTGGAGGGACGGTCCCCCGATCCGCACCTGTTAACCGAAGCTACAGGCCGTCACAAGGCGAGTCAATCTCTCTTGCACACTTAACTTGTTGTTGATAAAGAGATTGAGAAGCAAGAGCGAAATGCCCTCCCGCCGCGGCGGCTCCTACCGCACAATTTCCACCTCGCCCATCTTCGCCGTGGCCGTCAGCCGAAGCACCGGCGCCGGCACCTCGGGGTTCGACCGCGCCAGGGTCGCCCCGCTGGCGCCGTGCCCCTCGACCTGCATCTCGGCCGGCACCTTCAGCGCGACGCCGCCCATGCGCGCCGAGGCGCGGGCATCGCAGTCGCCGCGCCAGGCGCCCCGCAGGTCGACGTCGGCGCCGCCCATCGCGCAGTCAACCTCCAGCCGGCGCGGCGAGGCGTTGCCCACGCGCCCGGCGTCGATCCCGCCCATGCGCGCCTGCAGCCGCAAGCTCTCCATCGGCTCGCGCAGCGGGCTGCTGAACTCGACCTCGATGCCGCCCTGGTCGAACTGGATGTTGCCCGTGCGCAGCCACAGCCCGCCCAGGTCCGCCTCGCAGCCGCCACGCCGCGCCTGCAGGTCCAGGTCGACGGGCACGTCTGGCGGGAGGTACACCGTCACCTTCGCATTGGTGCGCTCGCCGCCGAAGATCTGCCGGAGGAACGAACCGGAGCCCACCTGGCGGCAGTCGAGGTGGTACTCCCAGGTGGAGTCGGGCAGCACCGTGAAGCGCTCGGTCAGGCGGTGCATGGAGGTGTCGTACTCGGCGCGTGCATGCAGGCCCTCGCCGGGGGACGCGGGCCGCAGGTGGAACTCGCCCTCGCCCAGCACCAGCCGCACGGTCCCGCCGTGCAGGGTGGTCAGCCGCGCCGCGCGGGCGCCCATCGGCTCGCTCACCGCGCCGGCCGTCGCCGATGCCGCCGAGGTGGCGGCCGGCCGCCGGTCGCCGTCGCCGTTGAGCGCCTTCCAGGCCATCGTCGAGATGATGACGCCGCCGATCACCAGCAGGGCGGCGAACGCCGCGCAGCCGATGGCGCAGGACTTGAAGCAGCCTTTGGGACCGGACATGTCGGGGATCTCCGGGTCAGGGGGTGGCGCCGCGGGTACGATGGACAGTATACGCGATGGAGGCCGTTTTGGTTGCCTGGAGTCGGGTGCTTGTCCCGAACCCGCATGGGCCCTAGATTCGGCACGTGAACCGTACCTCGTTCCCGCCAGGAGGAACCGACATGCACGAGAAGAGCGTGGTCCTGCTGAACCAGGCGGTCGCCGACGAGCTGTCCGCCGTCCACCAGTACATGTACTGGCACTTCCACTGCGACGACCAGGGCTTCGACCTGCTGGCCAACCTGTTCCGGCGCACGGCCATCGAGGAGATGATGCACATCGAGCGCCTGGCCGAGCGCATCCTCTTCCTGAAGGGCGACGTGGTGATGGTCGCCAGCGCGGCGGTCGCCACCGAGACCGACGTCAAGCGCATGCTCGAGCTGGCCTCCGGCATGGAGCAGCAGAGCGCCGCCGACTACAACCGCATGGCCGTCGAGTGCGCCCAGAACGCCGACAGCCAGAGCAAGAAGCTGTTCGAGGAGCTGGTCGCCGACGAGGAGCGCCACTTCGACCAGTACGACACCGAGCTGGGCAACCTGGCCCGCTTCGGCAAGGACTACCTGGCCCTGCAGAGCATCGAGCGCGCGAAGACGCGCGGGGCGCAGCAGCCGGGCGAATGAGCGCACGCCCAGGCGGAACGGCGGTCGCGCCCGGCAGCCCATCAGGGAGCCGGGCGCGGCTGTGCTGGGGGGAGTTGCGCCGGCGCAAGTGGCCGGACGCCAGCGGTCGGCGAGGCGGCAGCGCGGCGGAATCCGAAGATCTTGCACAAAATATATCGTTTAATGGCAACGAGTTGTGTGATATTTTGCTGATTGTGAATTGAAAACACAATTGACAAGGGTCATCTCGTGCCGATACTGGGAGCCATGTACCAGCGCACCTTGGCAACCGGGCTGACGTCAGCCGCCTCACAGTTCCCGGTCATCTTCCTGACCGGCCCGCGCCAGTCCGGCAAGACGACGCTGGCCCGGGCGTGCTTCCCGGACTTCCGCTATGTCTCGCTGGAGGATCTCCAGAACCGGGCCGAGGCGACCGACGATCCGCGTGGGTTCCTGCGTCGACTTGAAGGCCTGTCGGGCGCGATCCTCGACGAGGCCCAGCACACGCCCGACCTGTTCTCCTACATCCAGCAGTTCGTCGACGAGCGTCGGTCCGGCCCACTGGTCCTGACCGGCTCGCAGAACTTCCTGCTGTCGGCGAAGATCTCGCAGTCGCTGGCCGGCCGTACGGCCGTCATGGAACTGCTGCCGTTCTCGCTTGCCGAGTTGACGCAGCGGGCCGCGCTGACCCCGGCCGGGTTCGAAGCCGGCGAGGTCCCCGACGGCGGACCGCCTGCGTCCAACCTCGACGCGTTCATCCACGCGGGCTTCTTCCCGCCCATCCATGACCGCGGCATCGTGCCGTCCACCTGGCTCGACAGCTACGTGCGGACCTACGTCGAGCGCGATCTGCGGCAGCTGTCGGCCGTGGGCAACCTCGAGACGTTCAAGCGCTTCCTGGGCCTGTGCGCCGGCAGGGCCGGCCAGCTGCTCAACACTTCGTCGCTGGGGGCCGACGCCGGAGTCGATCATGCCACCGTGCGGCGTTGGCTTTCGTTCCTCCAGGCCGGCTATGTCGTCGAGCTGCTGCGGCCGCACTTCGTCAACTTTTCCAAGCGGCTGGTCAAGACGCCCAAGCTGTACTTCCAGGACACGGGTGTCCTGTGCCACCTGCTCGGTATCCGCGATCCAGCCGACCTGCAGACCCATCCGCTGCGCGGCGCCATCTTCGAGAACTTCGTCGTGAACGAGCTGCGCAAGATCTACATCCACCACGGGCAGCGGCCGCCGCTGTACTTCTGGCGCGAGACCGGGGGGCGCGAGGTCGATGTGCTGGTGGACCAGGGTGCGCAACGTCTGCCCATCGAGATCAAGGCGGGGCTGACGATTGCCGCCGATGCGTTTCGTGAACTGGATCGGTACGCGAAGCTGAGCGGCGGGCCGCGGGGGGTCCTGGTGCACGGCGGGAACGAATCGCATGTGCGGCAGGGGCATCTGGTGCGGGGGTGGTGGATGTGTTCGTAGGTGGAATCGTATGCCTGTGCCTGCGGACCAACTTGCGCCGGCGCAAATATGCGGCAGAACTCGGAATCGGGCGCGCGATACGGAATCGAAATCTCCTTCGCGGGAATCGATCTTGCAGGAGTCCGCTACGCGAAGCAGGTGCCGGGTGTCATTCGCCCGGCACCTGCTTCGCGTTGTGGATTGCCCGCAGGCCCTGATCGATTACACTACTCGACGCACCAATACTGCCCGGGGCAATGTTGTGGATTGCCCGCAGGCCCTGATCGATTACACTCCCTGCGCCGAGCGCACGACGGCACGTTGAGTTGTGGATTGCCCGCAGGCCCTGATCGATTACACTCGCGGCACCGTCGCCTCGTCGGCGTCGGCCGTTGTGGATTGCCCGCAGGCCCTGATCGATTACACTATGGACGACGAACGAGAGGTGGTCGTTTCCGTTGTGGATTGCCCGCAGGCCCTGATCGATTACACTATCGAGACCCGTGACCGCGTCGGCGGTGCGGTTGTGGATTGCCCGCAGGCCCTGATCGATTACACTGGAGAACGCCGTGACCGACCGCACCTTCAAGTTGTGGATTGCCCGCAGGCCCTGATCGATTACACTCATTGTCGTCACGCCACGAAGCCTCAGAGGTTGTGGATTGCCCGCAGGCCCTGATCGATTACACT
>JAYRFB010000195.1:0-2979 GCA_041908585.1 Candidatus Krumholzibacteriia bacterium | reverse complement strand
TGGTGGTCCCGGAGCGCGCGTTGCCGCGTGAAGAAGCGAGAGCGGGTGGAATCACCTCCCGGCGGGCGCTCTACGGTCCGCGATGCGTGGTGTCAGGTCCTGGGCGAGGACGGTGGTGACCGGGCGGTACGGGCGAGCCGCAGCGTCACCAGGCGGGAGCAAGTGGTCGACAATAAGGCGCTCTGAGATACTCAGCGGCGGACCATGGGCGAGATTGCCGGCGCTATGTTCCGTGCGGAGCGTAGCAGGGCGCGTCCGTTGTTTCAAGGGGGTGGCCGGGAATTCTGCAATGTGGAGTTCCCGGGTCGCATGCGCCGGCCCGGCGGGTGCCGGAGGTCGAACGGCCGCCGTAACTGGCTACGCGGAAGACGGTTGCGTCGACGGCGCCGTTGCAGTGCCGCCGACGCGCCTCGCGCCGTTCCGTCCGGCGGCACGGTCACCCCTTTCGCTTCGCCGCAGGACGTGGTAAGATTCCGGGGCAGGAAATCGCCCCATGGGTTCGACGGGTTTAGACCGGGAGTACCATGATGCTGCTGTTCGCGACTGAGTTTCCGATCGACCACGGCCAGGATCCGATCGTGTTCCTGAAGATCGTGCGCGAATGGATACTCGCCACCGAGGGCACCGCCCTGACCGAGGCCGACCTCGAGACCTTCACCGAGCGCGACGACCTGGCGGTCACCGCCTCCGACGAGCATGTCCGCCTGCTGCGCGTGAGCCAGCCGGGCAACGAGTCGGCGGCCGTCGGCTACGCGCGCGAGGAGGGCCCGCTGAAGTGGGCTACCTCGCTCGTCTTCTCGCGCGACCACGACGACACCTGGGTGTCGGTGCGCGTGTCCGTCGACGCCCGCGAGCGCGGCGTGGCCGTGCCGCAGGCGAAGAAGCCCCTCATCGTCCACACGCTGCTGGACGAGCTGGGCGGCGCCATGGACGGGGAACTGGCGGCGCGCACCACGCCGGTGCGGCTGTCGGACCTGGACCTGGACCTGGCCGTGCGCTGCGTGACGGCCGAGGCTGGCTGCCGCCTGCCGGTCGTCTATGCCAGCGTCGACCAGACGGGCGGGCACGTGCTGCACGTCGATGCGCTGGCTCTGGCGCTGGCCGGCATCGCCCACGTGCTGGTCGAGCCCGACCGCATGTTCTCGATGCAGCTCAAGCACATGTCCGGCTCGCGCAACGTGTACGGCGGGACCATCGGCGTGCACTGGCCCGACGGCAGCGGCCGGCGCCCGTTCTTCGTGGGCGGCCCGTTCCGCACGGCCGCGGACCTGGGACCGGCGATCATCGAGGAGATCCGGCGCTACCTGGTCCACCGGCAGCCGCTGCCGCGCTGCGCCTGGTCCACCGTTGCGCAGGCGCGCGCGGAGCTCGCCGCTCCCGCGCTCAAGGCGGACGAGGCGGAGGCCTGAGCCCTGCTTCCCGGTGCTGCGAACGCAGGCGATCCCGGCCAGTCGGCGGGCGCCTGCGTTCGCGCTTTTTCATGCCCGGGCCGGAATGGACACGGGTACGATCGTGGCAATACTTGGGCTGAGCATTCCGCCCCGCGCGATCCCGTCGCGAACGTATCCCAGGTCCTGACCCTCGCTCGCCGTCTCCTGTGCCAACGGCAGGCAAGCCTGCCGGCCACGGAAATCGCCGTCGTCGACGTTGGACTTCGACTGGTGATGTCCCCCTGACCGGGCCGCCCCGGGAAAGGTGCCACACGATGGGCCCGCGCCTTGGACTGGTGACCGACGCGCTCTTCGAGCTGCACGCAATGGTCGGGCATCCCGAGCGTCCGGAGCGCCTGCGCGCGGTGCGCGCGGAGCTGGAACGGTCGGGCCTGCTGTCGGCGTTCACGCCGCTGGCGCCCCGGGCGGCCACGCGCGACGAGCTGTTGCGCGCGCACGCTCCGGGGCACGTCGACCGCGTTGCCGCGCTGACCGCCGGGCCGCCCGGCATGCTCGACGAGGACACCTACAGCAACGCGCACACCTGGCCGGCGGCGCTGCAGGCGGCCGGCGGCGTGGCGGACCTGGCCATGGCCGTGATGCGCGGCGAACTGGACCGGGGGCTGGCGCTGGTCCGGCCGCCCGGGCACCACGCCACGCCGGAATCGACGATGGGCTTCTGCGTCTTCAACAACGTGGCCGTCGCCGCGCGCGCGGCGCAGGCGATCGCGACGATGCCGTCGACGTCGTCGCGCGTGGCCATCGTCGACTTCGACGTTCACCACGGCAACGGCACGCAGGACATCTTCGCCGCCGACCCGTCCGTGCTGTTCATCTCGCTGCACCAGTACCCGCTCTGGCCGGGCACCGGCTGGTACACCGAGACCGGGGAGGGACCGGGCCGCGGCGCGACGCTGAACGTCCCGTTGCCCCCCGGCGCCGGCGACGACGCCCTGCGCGCGGCGTACACCCGGCTGGTGCTGCCGGCGCTGTGCCGCTTCGCTCCCGACCTGCTGCTGGTGTCGGCGGGCTGGGACGCGCACTGGCGCGACCCGCTGGCCCAGCTCCAGTACACGCTCGCGGGGCAGGCCTGGCTGTGCCGCGAGCTCGTGCGCGCCGCCGACGCGCTGTGCGGCGGCCGGCTCGTCATGGCGCTGGAAGGCGGCTACGACACGGAGGTCCTTGCGCTCGGCGTGGCCAACGCGGCTCGCGCCCTGGCGGGCGTCGACGACATCGCCGATCCCCTCGGCGGCGGCGCGGCGGGACAGGCCGACGTCTCCCCGCTGCTGGACCGCGTCGAGGCCTCGCTGGCGGACACCCCGGACTAGGCCGCCCCCGTCGTCGCCCGCCAGCCCGGAGTCCACAAAACCGGAGAACCAAACTCCGCAATCAGCTATGATGGGTCGCAGGCCCCGCGGGTGGGGTCCCTGGACGTGTTACTTCGTCATCGGTGCGGTCGCCCGCCGGCGGGGGACTCGGCGGGCGGCCGGGGGGGGAGGGGCATGCGAGTCCGCTGGGCGACACCGTCGTGGCGCGTGCGGGGCGCGGC
>JAYRFB010000194.1:0-4025 GCA_041908585.1 Candidatus Krumholzibacteriia bacterium | reverse complement strand
CCTTGACCACCAGCCAGCGCTCGGGTGCCGGGCGGCGCTGCCGCCGGTCGCCGGCGCGGACCTCGCCGCGCAGGTGGCGCGCGGTCAGGGTGTCCGCCTGCAGCGCCTCGGCCAGCGGCCCCTGGTAGACGACGTGCCCGCCGCCGCTGCCCGCCGCCGGGCCCAGCTCGACGAAATGGTCGGCCGCGCGCAGCACCGACAGGTCGTGCTCCACCACGACGACGGTGTTTCCGGCCTCGACCAGGTCGCGGAGCGTCGCCGTCAGCCTCTCGACGTCCTCGGCGTGCAGGCCGCAGGTCGGTTCGTCCAGGACGTACAGCGTATCGACCAGGCGAGCGCCGAGTGCGTTGGCCAGGTGGATGCGCTGCGCCTCGCCGCCCGACAGCGTGCGCGTGAGGCGGTCCAGCGTCAGGTAGCCCAGCCCCACGCGCTCGAGGAACCGCAGCCGGTGCAGCACCTCGTCGCGCACCTCGCCCGCCGCCGCGGCTGCCGAGCGGCCCAGCCTCAGGGCGCCCACTTTCTGCAGCGCCTCCTCCACGGAGAGGCGGCCGACCTGGCCCAGGTCCAGGCCCTGCACGCGAACGGCGAGCGCCTCCTCGCGCAGGCGGCTGCCGCCGCAGGCGCGGCAGAGCGTGTCCCCCATGAACCGTCGCGTGAAGAAGCGGTGGTGCCCCTTGCGCATCTCGCGCCGCATCGTCTCCAGGAAGGGGATCACGCCCGCGTACGACTCGTCGCCCCCGTCCAGCACCAGCTTCTGCTGGGCCCGCGGCAGCTTGTGGAACGGCACATCGGTGGGGATCTTGCGCCGCGCGCAGAACCGCAGCAGCGCCGTGAAGTCGCGCGCGAAGCTCTCCGTGCTCCAGGGCTTGATCGCGCCCTCGCGCAACGTGAGCGCGGGGTCGGGCACGATCTTGTCCTCGTCGAACTCCAGCTTGTTGCCGAAGCCCTTGCAGGCCGCGCAGGCGCCCTCCGGCGAGTTGAACGAGAACAGGCGCGGCGTCGGGTCGGGAAACGCCCGGCCGCAACCGCTGCAGCGCAGGTCGCCGGAGAACTCGGCGCGCCAGGAGAGGTCGCGGTCGCGCACGGCCGCCAGGCCCGCCTGCGCGAGGGCCAGCTCCACGGCCTCCACGAAGCGTGAGCGCGCCGCCGGCTTGAGATGCAGGCGATCCACGACCACGTCGATCGCACCGGTCGCCGGCAGCGCGGCCAGCGCCTCCGGCCCGGTCCCGTCAAGCTGGTGGACGGTTCCGCCCGCGACGACGCGCTGGAAGCCCTGGGCCAGCAGCGGTTCCCACCAGCCGACGGCCGCGCTGCCGGCGCCCGCCAGCGGGTAGCAGACCAGCACGGCGTCGCCCTCGGGTCGTGTGCGCCGCACCTCGCGCCACACCGAGTCGGGAGTGTGGCGCCCGACGTCCACGTCGCAGGCCGGGCAGTGCACGGTGCCGGCTCGCGACCAGAGCACGCGCAGGTAGTCGTTGATCTCGGTCACCGTGCCCACCGTCGAACGGCCGCTGGTGACCGCGTTGCGCTGCTCGATGGCGATGGCCGGGCTGACTCCGTCGATCCAGTCGACGTCCGGCTTGGGCAGGCGCTCGAGGAACTGCCGCGCGTAGGTGGACAGCGACTCGACGTAGCAGCGCTGACCTTCGGCGTAGAGCGTGTCGAAGACCAGCGACGACTTGCCGGAGCCCGAGAGGCCGGACACGACCGTGAACCGGCCGCGCGGGATGTCCACGTCGATGTTGCGCAGGTTGTGCTGGCGCGCGCCCTTGATGCGGATCCAGTCGTCGGTGTCGGCGAAGGAGGGCTCCGCTCCGTGGGGAGCGGCGGCGGGGAGCCGGGGCGCTTCGTTGTCGGTCAAGGCGTCGGTCCTCCGTCCCGGGACTTCCGCACCGGCGGGCCGCGCGCGGTGCGACCCTTCAGGATAACCGGGAGTTGGCCGGACCGCCAAACTCATTTACCGTGGGGCCAGCACCGACCCGTCTCCCCACCCCGGAAGGCTTGCGATGTCAGCGGAATTCGAGGAGCTCCTGGCCACCATCCACACCCTGCGCGCGCCCGGTGGCTGCCCCTGGGATCGCAAGCAGACCCTGGTCGACGCCGCGCGCTACCTGCTGGACGAGGCCGGCGAGCTCGTCGACGCGGCGCTCTCGGGCGACGCCGCGCACGTGCGCGAGGAGCTGGGCGACCTGCTGTTCATGACCTGCTTCTGCTGCGAGATCCTGGGCGAGACCGCCGGCGTCTCCATGCACGACATCGCGCGCCAGGGCAACGCCAAGCTGATCCGGCGGCACCCGCATGTCTTCGGCGACGCCGAGGCCCATGAGGTGGGCACCAGCCAGCGGCTGTGGAACGAGATCAAGGCGCAGGAGAAGCGCGATCGCGGGCTCGACCCCGAGCAGGCGGGGACGCTGAAGGACATGCCCGCCTCGACGGCGCCGCTGCACCTGGCCTACCGCTGGCAGAAGGATGCCGCCGAGGTCGGCTTCGACTGGCCCGACCTGGGCGGCGTCAAGGCGAAGCTGGCCGAGGAACTCGCGGAGCTGGAGCAGGCCGAGGCCGCCGGGGACCCGGCCGCCATCGAGCACGAGCTGGGCGATGTCCTGTTCTCGCTGGTGAACCTCGCCCGCTGGCACCACGTGCAGCCGGACATGGCGCTCCGCCAGGCGAACCGTCGCTTCGCCGATCGCTTCGGGCTGGTCGAGGCCGCGTTCCGCAAGCGCGGCATCCCGCTGGCCTCGGTGCCGCTGGCCGAGCTCGAGGGGGCCTGGCAGGACGCCAAGCGCGAACTGGCCGCCGGGAAGCCGGACGATGGCGGCCCCGGCGCGCCCGCGGTCTAGTCAGTCCTCGTCTGGGCAGCCGTCCTCGTCCTGCACACCGTCGTAGTCCTCGGCGTGGTCGGGGCAGCCGTCATCCTCGTCGACGATCCCGTCGAGGTCGTTGTCCCGGTCCGGGCAGCCGTCGTCGTCGGCGAACCCGTCGCGGTCCTCGCGCTGGGCGGGACAGGCATCGCTGCCGTCGGGCACCCCGTCGCCGTCGGTGTCCGTGACCTCGTCGGGGCAGCCGTCGTCGTCGGCATGGCCGTCGAGGTCCTCGGGCTCGTCCGGGCAGAGGTCGTCGGCATCGGCGATGCCGTCGCCATCGTTGTCCGGGTCCGGGGCGCCATCGTGGTCCTGGAAGCCGTCGAAGTCCTCGGGCCGGTCGGGATCCTGGTCGCGAACATCGAGGATGCCGTCGCCGTCGTTGTCGGGGTCCGGGCAGCCATCGTCGTCGCGGAAGCCGTCAGGATCCTCGGGCAGGTCCGGGCAGCGGTCGCGCCGGTCGACCCGGCCGTCGCCATCGCCGTCGCGGCCCCCCAGGCCGAGCTGTCGCGTGAGTCCCACCGACATCGTCCAGTCGGGGAACGACGGGTACCACGCGGTGGCCGCGTCATCGATCGCCAGCGACACCAGGTACGAGCCGTGCACGGCCCAGCCCTCCTGCAGGCCCCAGCGCAGGCCGGCGCCGACGCCGCTGAACTGCTCGCGCGGGCTGATCGCACCACGGTCGGGAAAGCGGTCGGCGCTGTATTCCAGCCACAGGGCGGTCGAGCCGCGCCGGAACTCGAGCGCCGCGCCGAGCGTGGTCAGGTCGTTGCCGGCGCTGCCGCCCACCGCGCCTGCCGCCGGGTAGCGCGTCGGCCACGGGTCGAAGCCTTCGGTGCCCCAGCCGTAGCCCTGCGATTCGTTGCGGTTCCAGGCGCGGGCGACCTGCAGGTGCAGGCGCATCTCGGGCACGTTGGCGTCCCGCCACAGGCTCAGCGTCAGTGCGGCTCCGGCTCGCGGCGACAGCACGCCCTCACCCAGGCCTGCCGCCGCATCGCCGACGACTATCCCGGCGGCTGGCTCACGCTGAAGGGCGCGTTCTTCGCCGAGCACCGCACGGAAATCCTCGCGCGCGTGATCGCGAGGGAAACCCACGAGAAGGCCGAGCATCCGCTGCAACGCATCATCGCGTTCGAAGAGCGCAGCCCGGCCGAGAGCGTG
>JAYRFB010000193.1:0-11229 GCA_041908585.1 Candidatus Krumholzibacteriia bacterium | reverse complement strand
TATCGCGCTGGGGCGTCAGGCGCAGGTGCTGGCCGTCGTTGTCCCAGAAGTGGCATTGGTCGCGGCCGAGGTCCTTGGACAGGTAGAGCATCGCGTCGGCCTTGCGGTAGAGCTCGAACGGGTCGAGCCCGGCGTCGGGAAACGTGACAGCCCCCGCCGAGAACGTCACCCGCAGCTGCCGCCGCTGGCCATCGTCATCGACGGTCTCCGTGTAGTCGGCCTCGAGCAGGCGGCTGACGACCTCGTGCGCGGCCTCGGCCGGCGTGTCGGTCAGGATCAGCGCGAACTCCTCGCCGCCGACGCGGCAGACATGGTCGATGCGCCGCAGGGCTTCCTGCAGGCGCCGCGCCAGCATGCGCAGGACGCGGTCGCCGGCCTGGTGCCCGTGCCGGTCGTTGACCGCCTTGAAGTGGTCCAGGTCCAGGAGCACGAGCGTCAAGGGGCCCTGCGAGCGGCGCGCGCGTTCCAGCTCGAGCGGGAACTGGCCGTCGAAGTAGGCGCGGTTGAACACGCCGGTCAGGCCGTCGCGGTGGATGCGCAGGTTGACGTCCCGCTGGCTCTGCCAACGCCGGCTGACGAAGCGCGCCAGGCGCTCGGCCAGGCGCAGGAGCGGCTCGCGCCCCCATTCGCCGGTCGCCGACAGGTAGAGCAGCCCCGCCTCGGCGGCGGGCTCGGGCGTGGCGCCGCCACGCGGCGGTTCCCAGAGCGGTACGGCCACGGCGCAGTCGACCGGGGTTCCCTGCCGCTGCTCGTGGCGTCGCCTCACCTCGGCCGGGAGATCGGCGGCGGCCGGGATCCACACGGAATGTCCCGCCGGGCGCAGCGACTGCCAGCCGGCGGCACGCGCCGCGGCATCGAGCGCGAAGACGCGGTCGGAGTCGTCAGGGGCGGCCTCGCCCGCCGGCAGCTGCAGGTTGAGGTCGAACTGGGGCACGAAGCGGCCGACAAGCTGCAGGACCCCGGCCAGGATGCTGACCTTGTCCGCCGCGCGCAGGTCGGCGGTCTCGAGGTCCTGGGCGTACTCCATGGCGGCGAGCAGGCCGGCCACGTCGTCAAGGCCGGGCGACGGCGCACCGGCCGGCTGCGGCGAGGCCGGTGCGGGGCCGGTGCTGCGGACGACCTCGCCCCCGAGGCAGCCGAGGTCGATGAGGCGGTTGGGTCCCGGAACCATCACGAACGGACCTGCGGCATGGCCGGGGGCAGCTTCCACCGCCACGCGCAGCAGCCGCCCGCTGCGCAGGAGCTCGCCGACCGCGGCCCGGGCCACCGCCCGCAGCCGGGCCGGATCGCCCGCGCGCAGTGCCCGACGGACGTCGTCCCGCAAGGCGGGTCCGACGGCCTCGAGCGGCAGCTCGGCCGCGAGCAGGCGTCGCAGGGCTGTCAGGTCCGTATCCATGCGTCCGCTCATGGGTTTCCCAGGTCGGTGCCGGTTCGATGTCTGCATGATTATGACATATGATCAGGATTTTTTCAAGCATTGACGTTTGCGGGTGGTCCGCAACCTGCTATCTTCCGCGCGCCCCCCATTGACGGAGCTGGAGCCGGGAACCGCAGCGGACGATGCAGGTAACAGCGCATTCCCGTCCGGAAGGAAGGCCACGGATGACCTACTATTGCGCCCGCCGTCAGGCGAACCCCTCACCGCCCAAGCAGTTGCGGCACGCGCCCGACGCCGTTGCCCCGCCCTGTCGCGGGTCCCGCGCGGTGCGCCCGGTGCTGGTTTTCGGGTTGCTGCTCCTGGCCCTGGGGATCGCGGGCTGCGCCGGCAGTGGCCAGCCCCCGGCACGCCTGGCTGGTGATACGCACGACATCCTGGCCGACAACCACCGAACCGACCGCGACGTTGACCATTTCCGGGACATCGACGGCGTGCCGGACGGGGCCCTGGACCTGACTGCGGAGCCGGAGGTCCGGCTGGAACTCGACAGCGAAGGCCGCGCCTCGCTCGCCTCGCTGGAGAAGCTCACCCGGACCGCCCTCTCCCTGGCAGCGGAGGATCGCCTGGACGAGGCGCAGGATCACCTGTTCGTGCTGGCCGACCAGGCCGAACTGCCGCCGCCGGCCGGGACCGATTCGCTGGCCGTGGAGCAGCGGGCCAGCCTGCTGCGCCGGGCCGGGCTGCTCGGCGCCGTGCTGGCCGAGCAGTATGCCTTTGCCGGGGACGCCACCGCTGCCGACTCGCTCCTGGCCGACGGCTACGCCCGCCTGGGACAGCTCGCATTCCCGGATTCGCTGGTCCCGGCCACGGGCGCCCACCTGCCGGCCATCACGGTCGACCTCCTGAAGGTCGACAACCAGGCCGTGACCCACTGGGTGAACTATTTCTCCGGGCGGGGGCGCGACCACTTCCAGATCTGGCTCGAACGGCGCGCCGAGGTCGATTCCCTCATCACCGCGATCCTGGACGAGAACGGCCTGCCGCGCGAGTTGATCTACCTGGCGGTGATCGAGAGCGGGCTGAGCCCGCGCGCGGTTTCCAGCGCGAAGGCCGTCGGCTACTGGCAGTTCATGGCGCCGACGGGGCGCAACAACGGCCTGCGGATCGACTGGTGGATCGACGAGCGGCGCGATGTCGAGGCCTCCACCCGCGCGGCCTGCCGCTACCTCCGCACGCTCTATGCGCAGTTCAACGACTGGGCGCTGGTGCTGGCCGCGTACAACACGGGCGAGGGTCGGGTCGAGCGCACGATCAACCGGCACGGCCACGATGATTTCTGGAACCTGAAGCTGCCGAAGCAGACGGTCGACCACATCCCGAAGTTCATCGCGGCCGCGCGCATCGGCGAGGACCCGGAGCGCTATGGCTTCACCGTCCCGGCGGCGCGGCCGCTGCAGTACGACCTGCTGCCGGTCGATGTCGCGACGGACCTGAAGGTCATCGCCCGCTGCGCCGGCGTCGACGAGTCGGTGATCACGGCCTTGAACCCCGCCCTGGTGCGGGGCCTGGTCGCACCCGACCGCAAGCTCTACCACGTCAAGGTGCCGCACGGCCACGGCGAGCCCGCCAAGCTGGCGCTGGCCAAGGTGCCCGCCGACAAGCGGCTCACCTGGAGCCGTCACCGCGTGGCCCGGGGCGAGACGCTCGGGCGCATCGCGGGCCGGTACGGGACGAGCGTGGCGGAAGTGGCCCGCGCCAACCGGCTGGCCAAGCCGTACCTGATCCATCCCGGCGATGAGCTGCTGATTCCCATGCCGGGCGCCCTCAGCGCGCAGGCCGCCGAGCGCCTGGCCGATGCCGAAAGCGGCACCAAGGGCAAGTCCGCAGCCAAGGGAGCGGGCACCAAGGCCCCTGCCGCGAAGGGCAAGGGACGCTACGAGCCGCCCGCCGGCTGGGAGCGCGTGGCCTACGACGTGCGGCGCGGCGATACGGTCGGCGCCATCGCCCAGAAGCTGGGAGTGACGGTCAAGCACCTGCGCCAGGTCAACGGCCTGCCGCGCAACAACCTGATCCGGGCCGGGCAGCGCCTTTACGCCTGGAAGCCGCCCAAGGGCTGAGGCCGCGGCCCGCACGGCCACGGGGATCGGACGAAGGAGCCCGCCGCTGGCGGGCTCCTTGTCTGCCGAACGGGGCCTGGGGCGAACCCGCTCAGAACCTCACGGAGAGGCTGACGCGGTGCGTCGACTCGTCGATCTCGAGCGCATCGCCGGCGTACGCGTAGTCGATGGTGAGCGGCTCGAGCAGGAAGCCCGCTCCGGCCGCGAAGTGGCCCGCGTCGAAGCCGCCGTCGAATCCGCTCCGCACGAAGACCTTGCGCGAGAAGCCCAGCTCCAGGCCGACGTGCGCGTTTGCGCTGAGTGAGCCGCTGCTGTACTGGTCGGCATCGCCGCGCTTGTCGAAACGCGTCGAGAGCGCCGTGGCCAGCGTCACGTCCATGTCCCACTTCGGCACCGGCTGCCGCCAGGCCAGCCCCGGCACGATCGCCGGCGAGATCACCTCGTTGTGGCCCGTGCTCCAGCTGAGGTAGGTGGTCGTGACATCCTGCAGCTTGAGGCCGAAGTCCAGGTGTCGCCAGAGCCCGGGCCGCAGGATAGCCAGGTCGGCGCCGACGCCGAGGCTCGAGTACGGGCCGATGCTCTGGCGCACGAACTTCAGCGTGCCGCCGAAGCGCCAGGCCCCCTTCTGCTCGCCGTAGGACAGCAGCAGCGCCAGCTCCTGGTCGCTCTTGTAACGGATCTGGTCCTGCAGCGCGAACAGCCCCAGCAGCTCCTCGTCGGAGACCGAGCCGTCGTCGTCGACGTCCAGGTCGTCCTCCAGGTGGTTGGTGAAGGGGATGTCGTCGATGCCGAGGCGGATCACCGAGACGCCGATGCCGGAACTCTCGCCGCCGAAGAGGCGCCAGCCGACCGGCTGCACGTAGGCGGCGAAATCGCGGTCGACCAGGTCGCCGAAGCGTTCCGAGTGCATGAGCAGCAGCTCGCGCCGGGCGACGCCTGCCAGCCCGGCGGGATTCCAGAACGTGGTCGAGGGGTCGTCGGCCACGGCGGTGAACGCGGCGCCCATGCCCAGCGCGCGGGCCCCGCCCCCGTTCTCCATGAAGGCGCCGGCGTACTTGTCGGCATGGGCGGCGCCCGGCAGGGCGGCCCCGGCCAGCACGGCGGCCAGCAGACTCAGGCGCCGCAGCGGGCGCACCGGGTTGACGATCATGTGTGCCTCGCGATCCAGGGGTTGGTTTCGCTTGCGATCGTGCCGTCTCTGTCGATCAGGTGCTGGAGATTATAGGGCATTTCCGCGTCCCCGCAAAGCCCTGCTCACAACCCGTAGGCGCGGATCTTCCGGTAGAGCGTCCGCTCGCTGATGCCCAGCCTCCCGGCCGCCTGTCGCCGGTTTCCCCCGTGCGCGCGCAGGGCCGCCTCGATCAGCGTGCGCTCGGCCGTCTGCAGGTCCCCGGGCGACGCGGCGTCCACCGGCCGGTACCCGTCGCCGGCGCCGAAAGTCTCGACGATCCCGGTCGCCGGCTCCCAGGCGTCCGCGTCGGCGGCGTGCCAGGGTCCCTCACCGCCCGACGGAGCGGCGCCACGGGCCACGAGTTCCCGCAGCTGGCGGATCTCCTGCCGGATCGCCAGCAGGGTCGAGGCGAGCATGGCCATGTCCAGCTCCGGCGTCGCACCGGTGCCGAGGGGGACCGGCAGCAGCGGACGCCGCGCGGCGTCCCCGCCGAAGGACGGCAGGTCCTCGACGTCGACAAGCCCGCCCTGCTTCATCACCACCGCCGAGCTGATGAGGTTGCGCAGCTCGCGCACGTTGCCGGGCCAGGAATGGTCCAGGAGCGCCTGCTCGGCGGCGCGCGTCAGGCCGCGCACGTGCAGCCCGTGTTTCTCGTTCTCGGCGCGCAGGAACGTGCTCGCCAGCACGGGGATGTCCTCGCGGTGCTCGCGCAAAGGCGGCGTCTGGATGACGACCACGCGCAGGCGGAAGTAGAGGTCCTGGCGGAAGCGGCCGCGGGCGACGTCGTCGGCCAGGTTGCGGTGCGTGGCGGCGACCAGGCGGATGTTGCTGGTGCGCGGGGCGCGCCCGCCGACGGGCGTGAACTCCCCCGTCTCGAGCGCGCGCAGGAAGCGCGTCTGCATGCCGAGGGGCATCTCGGCGACCTCGTCCAGGAACAACGTGCCGCCGTCGGCGCGCCGGAAGACGCCGTCATGGTCGGCGACGGCGCCGGTGAACGCGCCGCGAACGTGCCCGAACAGCTCGCTCTCCAGCACGCCCTCGCTCATGGCCCCGCAGTTGAGGCTGACGAACGGGCCGCCGGCGCGGCGGGAGTTGTCGTGGATCGCGCGCGCGACGAGCTCCTTGCCGGTGCCGCTCTCGCCGAGGATCAGGATGTTCACGTCCAGCGGCGCGGCGTGCGCCACCAGCGAGAGCACCTCCTGGATGGCGGGACTGCGGCCGACGATGCCGCTGCTCTCGCGCACGCGCCGCAGGCGCAGCAGCCGATCCACGGCCTGGAATACCTCGGCCGGCTCGGATCCCGCCGGCAGCGTCGTCACCGGCGCGGCCAGGACGGCGTCTGCCGTGCCGCCCTCCGTGTCGGGCCCCGCCTCGTCGCCGACCAGAAGGAGGTCGGCATCGACCCGCATCGAGAGGAACTTGCGGACGACGTGGCGGTGGCGCTGGTAGTCGCGGGTGTCGAAGACGAAGACGGCCGTCCGGCCGAGCGAGACCTTCGCCAGCGCCTCGCTCGGCGAGTCGAACAGGAACAGCTCGACGCCGGGCATCTTCCAGCCGGCGGCACCGGCGTACAGGCGGTGCCGCCGGCTCAACAGGACCACCATGCGCATGCGCAGCCTCCATGCGGGTTACTGCCAAAGTGGCAGTATAGCGCGGTGCGACGGCGCTGGCAAATTCGTGAAGTGCAAGCGGGAAAGCCGGTTAGAGCTGAAGGAACGCGCCTGCCTTGTCCACGGCGTCTTCCATGGCCTCGCGTTCGGCGGCGACGAGGTCCACCGGCAGGCCGGCGACGTCATGGAGGCGGCCGGCGTCGACCAGGGTGGGATCGAATCCGAGGTCGCTGCGGGGCGGCTCGCAGGTGTTGGCCAGGTAGTCGGCCAGGGCGACCAGCGCGGCGGCCTGCTCGTGCCGGGCGCGGGCACGCCCCACCATCTCCTCGTGATGGGCGCCGAAGGCGCGCACCAGGACCGGTGGGAAACGCCACGCTTCCGCGAACGCGGCGCCGATGGAGGCGTGATTGAATCCGAACGTCTCGTTCTCGATCGCGCAGAGCGGGCAGCCGCGTCGCTGGCGGTCGGCCACGAGCCGCGCGTAGACCTGCGGCGCGTAGATTTCCATCACGAACTTGCCCATGTCGTGCAGCAGCCCCGCCGTGAAGGCTTCCTCGGGGTCCGGGTAGCCCGACATCCGCGCCAGGTGCTTGGCGATGGCGCCGGTGATGACCGAATGTCGCCACAGTTCGCGGTAGTCGAGCTGGCCCCCGGCCTTCTCCACCGAGCTGATCAGGCTGGTCGCGACGGTGATGCAGATGGCCACCTGCCGCACCGTCCGGTAGCCGAGCACGGCCACGCAACGGTTGATGTCGGCGAGGTCGCCGCGGCTCGAGTAGTAGGGAGAATTGGCCAGGCGCAGGATCTTGGCCATGACCGGCGCGTCCATGCGCACCACGCGCGTGAGGTCCGCCGGCCCGCTGGCCGGGTCGTCGAGCACCTTCAGGATGCGGATGAGGGTCTCCGGGATGGACGGCAGGTCGTCCACCTCGGCCAGCACGGTCGCGATGTCGACCGGTCGCGCCAGGTCCCTCGTCAGTGTCATCCCGCCAGCAGTGCTCATGTCGCCGCCTTCAGATGTAGATCTCCATCTCGCTCTCCAGGGTCACCTGGAGAGTCGCCGCCGCCTGCTCGAAATCCGCGCGATCCAGCCCGAGGATGCGGTTCGCGGGACAGTCGAGGATGTCCAGTTCGGGCTCGTCGATGAACCCGATGCCCATCTTCCGGCACATCTTGTTGCCGAGGTCCAGGTAGAGCAGCAGCGGGTTGGCCGACGTCAGGGCCTCCGGGTTGTGGTGGTTGAGGATCGCCTCCTCCAACAGGGGAGACAGCCGCCACTTGTTGACCAGGAGCGCGCCGACATGGGTGTGGTCGAAGCCCAGGATCTCCGATTCCGTGACGTGGAACGGGCGTCCCTCGTTGTAGACCACCTGCACGACCTCGTCGAACTTCTCCGGCACGCGCAGGTTCAGCACGAGCTTGCCGATGTCGTGCATCAGCCCGGCGAGGAACGCCTCCTCGGCCAGCGCCGGCACCCGCGGCGCCGCCCGGAGGCGGCAGGCGATGGCGCAGCCGATGGAATGCTCCCACAGCAGCCGTTCCTTGAGGCCGGTGCGGGACTTCCGTGTGTTGTACAGGTTGCGCGCCGCGCTGGTGACGACCAGGCTGCGGATCGAGTTGAAGCCCAGCATGACGATGGCCTCGCTCAGCGTCCGGATGCGGCGGCTGCACGAGTACATGGCGCTGTTGGCGATCTTGAGGATGCGGCCGGTCATGGCCTGGTCGTCCGAGATGACCTGCTGCAGCTGGGAGGCGGACGTCCCGGGATCCGAGGCGAGCTCGAGGACCTTCGCGGCGACCTGCGGCATCGCCGGCAGGTCGCGCGTGGTCATCACGATGCTCTGCAGGCGTTCGGCAGTCTCCGGCGCGAGCAGGGCCACGCTTCCTTCGACTTCCACCGCTGTGCTCATGCCGGCTCCTGGACCGCTGTGACCCGGGCGCGCCGTCGGCAGTCGTCGCTGCCGGCGGGGGTACGCCGCGGCCGGCGTCGGCGGCTAACCGACGCCTCTGCGGTACAGTTGATCGGTCCGCGGGGGGGTAGCCTTTAGGCGGGATTCGGCGCTCTCGGCCTCGAGGGCGGCCAGGCGGGCGCTGGCACGGCGCAGGCGGGCGACCAGCAGCTCGACTTCCGCCGGATCGGGGCCCCGGACGGCGCCCGGGAGCCCGGCCAGGGCCGGCTGCGCGGGTGCGTAGCCGCCCGGCACGGCGCGGGCCGCCCCGGGCGCGGCCTGCTTGCGGCGGGGGCGGAACAGGCGCCCGAGGGACGGCCGGCGGACGCGGCGGGCCGGTGCCCGGCGTCGCCGATGCAACATGAGGGCGGCCATCAGGAGCGAGGCGCCGAGGGCGGCGGCCGCCGCCGCGCCCCAGAAGAGGGGGCCTGCGGTGCCGTTCGCGCTGCCGAGGATGTCCATCCGGTTGCCCCTTCCATGTCGCGCCGGTTCAGGCGCGGAGGTCCACCAGCTGCCCCAGCGGCGAGGCGTTGTCTTCCGCGGCCCCGTCGTTCGCCTCGTCGCCGTCGGCGGCCGGGCCGGGGCGGGCCTGCCGGCGTTGCCGCCGGCGCTGGCGCTTGTCCAACCCGTCGCCGTCTGCGGCGACGCGGCGGTCTTCCTGGGCCTGGCCGGGCTCCTGCACCTTGCGGGCCCGCAGCTCGCCCTTCTGCTCCTGCAGCTCGGCGAACGGCGTCGCCGGTTGCGCGGGGTTCGCGGCGCGGGCCTGGGCCTTGGCGACGCTGCCCATCTGTGCCAGCGTCGTGGGCAGGGATACTCCGTCTCCGGCCATGGGCTCCCTCCCGTCGCCGCGCCGCCGCGGTCGACGCCCGGTCAACCGCCTAGGTCGGCCAGTTGCCGCTGCGCGCCAGCCACTCGAGGCAGGACGCGAGCTGGAACAGCGACAGGCACGCCATTACGTTGACCGGCTCGAACTCCGGGCGACCGCCGCGGCTGGTCACCGCCGCCGGCGCCTCGTCGTCCTCGCGATCCGCCTGCTCCTGGCGCTGCCGGATCTGCCGCGTGATCTGCCCGATCGAGCTCTTGCCTTCGTGGCGGTCGATCTTGCCCTTCAGGCGCAGGATCGCGCGCGTGTGGATCTGGCAGACACGGCTCTCGGTCACGTCGAGGATCTCGCCGATCTCCTTGAGCGTCAGCTCCTCGTAGTAGTAGAGGACCAGGACGAGCTGTTCCTTCTCCGGCAGCTCGGCCATGCGCGCACCGATCAGGTCCTTCATCTCGCGACGGGCGATGACCTTCTCGATGTCCTCGGTCCGCGAGTCGGCCAGGTAGTCGCCCAGGCTCGTGCTGTTCTCGCTGTCCTCGCCCGAGGTATCGGCGTCGAGGGAGACGATGGTCGCCACCGCCACCTCGCCCAGCATGCCGTCCAGCTCGCTGACGTCGATCGCCAGGCGCTTGGCCACTTCCGCGTCGGTGGCGGGCCGGCCCAGCTGGACCTCCAGCGAGCCGTACGCCTCCTCCAGCATCTTCGCCTTGCGCCGCAACGAACGCGGGAACCAGTCCTGGCTGCGCAACTCGTCGAGGATGGCGCCGCGGATGCGCGGGATCGCGTAGGTCTCGAACTTGATGCCCCGCTCGGGGTCGAAGTTGTCGATCGCCTGAAGCAGGCCCAGCAGGCCCGCCGAGACGAGGTCGTTGAACTCGACGTAGTGCGGCAGGCCGACGGCCATCCGGCCGGCGACATACTTGACGATGCGCGCGTGCAGGTCGACCAACCGGCGGCGGGCCTCCTGGCAGTTCTCGCGCCGATAGGTGCGCCAGACATCGAGATGAGGGATCGACTGGACCGTCTCGGTCATGCTGGGGCCTTTCTGGAGGAGCGTCCGCCGCCTGGGCAGCAGAATCCATGCCACGGCGGGCGCCTCATTCGTGGTGTCCCCGCTCGTGCGGCCCGAGGGCGCCGGACCGCACCAGCAGCAGGAGCAGTGCTCCCAGGAAGAAGAAGCCGAGATAGGCGATGGCAGCCCGCTTCAGCACGGCCAGCGTGCCCCAACCCTGCCAGAGCCCGACGGCCAGCACGCAGCCGGCCGCACCGACCGCCACGGACTGGATGACCTGCGCCATCACCGGAGGGCCTCGCGGTCGAGGCGGCCGGCGGTGGCGTTGGCCGGCGGCAGCACCAGTTCCGCCAGCGCCGCCGACGAGCCGACGGCCAGGTCCCCGCCATGCAGTGGATCGCGGCCGACCAGCGAGACCGCCAGCGGCACGGTCTCGAGCAGGTCGAGGAGCTTGCCGGGTCGCCGGGTCCGGTCCAGGCGCGAAAAGGCCAGCCAGTCCCCGTTCCAGTCGCGGGCAGCCGCGGGCAGGTCGGGCTGGTCGGCGGGGTCCCGATCGGCCGCCACGACCAGGTGGCGGTGGAAGCCGTTGTGCGGGGCCAGCCAGGTGTGGAGCGCCCCGCCCAGGGCCATGGCCGGGTCGTCCAGCCGCGGCAGCTCGACGAGCACGGCATCGTACGAACCGAAATGAGGCTCGGCGCCGGTCAGGTGGGCGGCGTCGTTCACCACGGCGGCATCGTAGCCGCCGGCGCCGGCCACTTCCTGCAGCCGGTGCACGTGCCCCGGGTCCGCCGGCAGCGCGGCCAGGACCAGCGTGCGACGGCCCTGCGCCTGCAATCGCGAGGCGGCGGCCAGCACCAGGTCCGAGCGCCCGCAGCCGCTGTCGCCCAGGAAGGCGTGGCAGCCGTAGAAGCCCTCCCAGCCGCAGTTGCTGGCGCGCAGCTGGGTGGCCAGCCAAGAGCGGAACTCGCCGGCGTCGCGCGGGGCCCGGCCCAGGGCTGCGGCGCAGCGCGCCTGCAGCCTGCGCACCGTGGCGGGCGTCGCGCCCGCGGACAGCAGCGCGCCGGCGACCGCATCGCGCGACAGCCAGGCCTCGTCGGCGCGGCCGCGCTCGTAGCCGGCAGCCACCTGCTCGACGAGCGACTCGATGCGCTCGATCTCCTCCAGCAGCT
>JAYRFB010000192.1:0-17630 GCA_041908585.1 Candidatus Krumholzibacteriia bacterium | reverse complement strand
GTGCGGCGGCGATCGCGGGCGGGCCGGCCAGCGGCGATGCAGGCGCCCTGCTGAAGGCCTCGCGCGCGGCCTTCGATGTCCGTCGCTACGTGCAGGCCGACTCGCTGGCGGTCATCGCCCGCGACATGCTGGACGCGCGCGCCGACGCGGACCCTGTCGAGCACGCGGCGGTCCTGGTCGCGCTGTCGCGGGCGCGCGCCGCGCGCCGGGCGCTGGCCGACTCGGTGGCCGCGCAGTCGGCGCGCCGCGCACTGGCGCTCCTTCCGCGTGGCGACGCGGCCGCCGATCCCGTGCGCGCCGACGCCCACGACGTGCTGGCCCTCATCCTCGACGAGCAGAACCGCTGCGACCTGGCGCTGGCCCACGCCCACGGCGCCCTGGCCCTGCGGCGCGCGGTGTTCGGCGAGCGCCACGAGGAAGTGGCCGAGTCGTGGTACCGGCTCGGCTCGGCGCAGCTGTGCCTGGGCCTGGCCGACTCGGCGCTGGCCACGTTCCGCACGGGCCTTGCCGTCCGTCGCGACCTGGGCCTGGAGCGGGATCGCCGGGTCGGGGACTTCCACTGCGAGATCGCCCAGATACTCGAGGATGGCGGCGACGTCGATGCCGCCCGCGAGGAGCTCGCCACCGCCCTGCGCGAGTACGCGGCGCGCCTCGGCACGCGCCATGCGGCGATGACGATGGGCCTGCAGCGCCTGTGCAGGCTGGAATACAACAGCGGCGACATCGCCGGCGCCGCCGACCTGGCGCAGCAGGCCGTCGCCCTGGCCGAGTCCCTGCCCGGCTACAACCCGGTGAACCTGGCGCTGCTGCGCGCGAACCTGGCGGTGGCGCTCTCGGCGATCGGCGACCACGAGCGGGCGCGCCAGGCCCTGGTCCGCCTGCTGCCGGTGTACGAGGCGCAGCTGGGCGCGGACCATCGCGAGACGCTCTGGGCCCGGACGGCGCTGGGCACGGCCGAGTCCGCCCTGGGCGACACCGCGTCCGCCGCCGCGCGCTTCCGCGACGTGTGCCGGCGTTTCGAGGCCGCCGGCTCCCTGACGAGCACCGGCGCCCTCACGCAGGCGCGGGCCGGGCTGGCGTCGATCGCCGCGGCCCGAGACCCGCGCGAGGCGCTGGCCCTGGCCGTCGCGGCCGAGGCGGCGGAGCGATCGCGGCCGGACCTCAGCTGGCTGACCGTGGCCGGACAGCAGGCGATGCAGCTGCGCCTGCACGCGGAACTGGGCGACGGCGCGGCGGTGGCCCGGCTCGACACCGCGCTGGCGCGGACGCTCGACGGCCACGCGCTGCGGGGGACGGCCGGCGAGGCGATGGCCCAGGCCGAGCGCGCGCTCGCGCTGGCCGGCGTCGGTCGCGTGGCCGAGGCCGTGGCGGCGGCACGCGAGGGCGCGGCGCTGGCGCGCGGCCTGGTCCTGCGTGACGTGCGCGCGCTGCCACAGCGCGAGGCGCTGGCCCTGTCCGGCACGCGCTCGGCGCCGCTGGACGCGCTGCTGGTCCTGGCGGCCGACGGTCGCGCGGATGCGGCCGTCGCCTGGGACGAGCTGGTGCGCTGGCGCGGGCTGGTGGCGGCCGAGGTGGCGCGGCGGCGCCCGCCCGCGGGCGACGCGGCTACCGGCGCGGTCACCGCCGCCCACGAGGCCTGGCTGGCGGCGACGCGCCGCCTGGCCCGCGAGGAGGTGCGGACCGCGGGCGACCCCGACCCGGCCGCGCGCGACCGCCTGGCCGAGCTGCGGTCCGCCGCCGCCGACGCCGAGCGGCGCTGGGCCGCGCTGGCCCCGCGCGATCACAACCTGGGGGACGCGGCCGGACTGGCCGACATCCGGCGCGCGCTGCCGGCGGATGCCGCCCTGGTGTCGCTGGCGACCGTGCGGCCGCGCGGCCGCGACGGCCGGCTGGCGGCCTTCGTGATGGACACCAACGGCGCGGTGCGCCTGCTCGACCTGGGCACCGAGTCGGTGCTCGAGTCCGCGCTCGCCGTCTGGCGCGGGCTGGCCGGACGTCCGCCGCGCGGCGGCAGTGGTGCCGCCGACTCGCTCGACGCAGCCGGGGAACGCCTGCGTTCCCTCACCTGGGATCGCCTGCTCGCGGCCGCGGGACCTGCGCGACGGCTCTACATCGTCGGCGAGGCCCCGCTGCACCGGCTGCCCTGGGGCGCCCTGCCGGCCGCAGACGGCGGCTTCGTCGTGGAGCAGGGTCCTGGGGTCCGCGTGCTGGAGGCGGAGCGCGACCTGCTGCAGGGCACCGCGGCCGCCGGTCCCGCGGGCCTGCTCGCGGTCGGCGGCGTCGACTTCGGCACCGCGGGAGACGCGCTGCAGGCGACGCCGGCGTCGTTCGCAGTCGCCGCCAGCCGCGCGATCCTGCCGGACTGCCGCGCGGGCGAGCCGGCCGTCTTCCTGCCGCTGCCGGGCACCGTGCGCGAGGTGGAGGCGATCGCGCGCGCGCACGGGCACGATGTCCAGCTGCTGCGCGGCGAGGCGGCGGGCGAGGCGGCGTTCAAGCGCCTGGCGCCGGGACGACGCGTGATCCACCTGGCCACGCACGCCGTGGCGCTGGACGACCTCTGCGATGGTGCGGCGGGAGCCGGCTCGCGCGGCGTGGGCGGGCTGGCGCCGCTGGCGACGGAGGAGTCGCGGGAGGGCGGCCCGGCAAGCCCGTCGGCGCAGGGCCGAGAGACCGCGCGCCTCGGCCGCCGCGTCGTGCTGGCGCTGGCCGGAGCCAACGCGGCCGCGGCCGCGACCGACGAGAACGAGGGCCTGCTCACGGCCGACGAGGTGGCCACCCTCGACCTGCGCGGCGCCGAGTGGGTGGTGCTCTCGGCCTGCGAGTCCGGCGTGGCCGGCAGCTGGAACCGGGAGGGCTCGCTGGGCCTGACCCGCGCGTTCCGCCTGGCCGGTGCGCGCGCGGTGATCGCCAGCCAGTGGGCGGTGGAGGACGACGCGACCTGCGAGTGGATGACGGCGCTGCACCGCGCTCGGGCCGCCGGCGCGACCGCGGCCGGCGACGCGCTGCAGCAGGCATCCCGCGAGGTGCTGCGCGCGCGCCGCTCGTCCGGCCGCAGCATCCACCCCTACTACTGGGCCGCGTTCACCGCGACCGGCGACTGAAGGGACGGGGAGGCGAACGATGACCGACACCGGCGCACCGGACCCGCACCTGCCGCCCGCGGCCGCTCTCTCGCTGCTGGCGACACGCGAGCTGCTGGCGCGCGCACGCGAAGGCGACGAGGGCGCGCGCGACCACCTGTTGGAGCGCTACCTGCCGCGCCTGCAGCGCTGGGCCTCGGGCCGCCTGCCGGGCTCGGCCCGCTCGCTCCTGGACACCACCGACCTGGTGCAGGAGACGCTCATGCGCACGGTGCAGGGCCTCGATCGCGTCGAGGTGCGCGGGCCCGGCGGCTTCCAGGCCTATGTTCGCTCCGCCGTGCTCAATCGTATCAGGGACCAGGTGCGGTGGGCGCGGCGGCGCGCCGGGCGCGAGGAGCTCTCGGAGGAGCTGCCTGACCAGGGGCCCTCGCCGCTGGAGTTGGCGATCGGCAGCGCGGCCCTGGCCCGGTACGAGCGCGCGCTGTCCGGCCTCGCTGACGACGACCAGGAGCTGCTCCACCTGCGCCTGGAACTGGATTTCGACTACGCGGAGATCGCGACGATGACCGGCCGCCCGAGCCGCGACGCCGCCCGCATGGCGGTGCAGCGCGCGCTGGGTCGCCTGGCGGAGGCGATGGGACATGGACGCGGCACGTGACCCCCTGGCCGGCCTTCTCGGTTCGGTCTCCGACGGCGACACGATCGACTGGGACGCCGTGGTGCGGCGCGTGGGCCCGGACGACCTCACGCTCGTCGAGGCCCTTCGGGACGTCGACCGCATCGGCAGCTTCAGCCGCGGGCTGCAGCGCGCGGGGGCCGGCGAGCACGGGCCGGATGCCGCCGATCCCGGCGGCGTCCCGCGGTGGGGCGAACTGCTCCTGCTCGAGCGGCTGGGCCGCGGCGCCTACGCCGAGGTCTGGCGCGCCTGGGACCCGCGGTTGCGCCGCGAGGTGGCCCTCAAGCTCCTGCAGCCGCAGCCCGGGTCCGCCGACGAGGCGGGCGGCGAATCGCCTCTCCTGGCCGAAGGCCGCGCGCTCGCGCGCGTGCGCCACCCCCATGTCCTGGCGGTGCACGACATCGACCGGCACGACGGCCGCGTGGGGCTGTCGATGGAGCTGGCACGGGGCCAGACCCTGGAGCAGCAGGTGGCCGCAGGTGGCCCGCTCGGCGTGGACGACGCGCTGCAGCTGGGTCGCGAGATCGGCTCGGCGCTGGCCGCCGTGCATGCGGCCGGACTCCTGCACCGTGACGTCAAGCCGGCGAACGTCGTGCGCGACGCCGACGGCCGCTGGCTGCTCGCGGATTTCGGGCTCGGCGTGCCGCAGGCGGTCGACGGCGAGGCCGCGCCGCTGGTCGCGGGCTCGCCGATGTACATGGCGCCCGAGCTGCTGCTGGGCGCCGCTCCCGACGCCCGGACCGACGTCTACGCGCTGGGCCTACTGGTCTGGTTCGCGCTGACCGGCTCGCACCCCTTCGGGCGGATCACGCTGGCGCAGCTGCGGGCCGCGTCCGCGGACGGACCCCGCCCGCCGCTGCGCGAACGCCGTCCGGGACTGGCGCCCGGCCTGCTGGCCGCCGTCGAGGGCGCGATCTCGCCGTCCGCCTCGCGGAGGACCGCGAGCGCCTCTGCGTTCGTTGCCGCGCTTGAAGGTTGCCGCGACGGTACGGACCAGGGCGCGCGGCGCCGCGGCCTGCGCCTGGCGAAGGCGGCGGCCGCGGGCCTGCTCGTGATCGCGCTGGCGCTGGCCGCGGGACAACTGGCCCAGCGCCGCGAGGCGGGGCCCGCCGCCGCCGGCGCCTACGACGTGGAGGCCGTGCTCATGCGCCGCGGGAACGGGCCGGCCGAGCCGCTCGCCACGGGCGCCGCGGTGGCGCCGGGCGACCGGCTCTCGCTGCGCTGGCGCGGCTCGCGCCCGCTGTGGGTCTACGTCGTGAACGCCGACGACCGCGGCGAGTCCTTCCTGCTGTTCCCGCAGCCGCAGTACGCCGCGCGGAACCCGCTGCCGGGCGGCGTCGATGTGGATCTGCCGGGCGCCATCGACGGACGGGATTTCGCCTGGACCGTGACCAGCGCCGGCGGCCGCGAGACGTTCCTGGTCGTGGCCAGCCCCGAGCCCGTGCCCGAGCTGGAGGGCGGCGCCTCGGGGCTTGCGGCGCCGAGCCCGGCCGGCGCGGTGCGGCGGCTGCGCGGCGTCGGCGGCCTGGAACCCGTGGGAGCGGGATCGTCGGCGCCCGCGGCCGGCGGCAAAGCATCGCTGGCCCGGTTCCGCGCGCTGGCCGGCCGCGAGTCGGGGGTGACGGGGGTCTGGGTGCGGGAGATCGTCCTGCGGAATCCCGGTTGAGACCCGCGTGCCCGCGCCGCCTCAGCTCCTTCGCGAGACCCCGAGCTTCTTCAGCCGGCTCTGCAGCGTGGTCGGCTTGAGGCCCAGCCGCGCCGCGGCGCCATCGGCCCCGTAGATCTTGCCTCCGGTCAGGTCCAGGACGCGCCGCAGGTGGCGACGCTCGGCCTCGGCCAGCGTCAGGTCGGCATCGGCGTCCGCGTCGCGCCTGGCAGCGCCGGGCGAGGAGCGCCGACCGGCCGCGACGTGCCCGCCGGGAACGCCAACCGTTGCCGGCGTGCCGCCCGTGAAGAAGCGCGCATCCAGCGCCCCGGCGGCCTTCACGATGGTCGCGCGCTCCAGCGCGTTGACCAGCTGCCGCACGTTGCCGGGCCAGTCCTGCGCGGCCAGCTCCCGCAGCGCCGCGTCGTCGACGGTCCACGGCCCGCGCCCGGTGCGGCGCGCCAGGCCGGCCAGGATCGTGGCGACCAGGCGGGGCAGGTCGTCGGTGCGCTCGCGCAGCGGCGGAACGTGCAGGGGGAAGACGGCGAGGCGGTAGTAGAGGTCCTCGCGGAACAGGCCTTCGCGCACGCGAGCCTCCAGGTCGCGGTGCGTGGCGGCGATGATGCGCACGTCAACCTTCACGGTGCGATCGCTGCCCACCGGCTCGAACGTGCCCTCCTGCAGCACGCGCAGCAGCTTGGCCTGTGCGGCGGGAGGCATGTCGCCGATCTCGTCCAGCAGCAGCGTGCCGCCGTTGGCGGCCAGGAAGCGGCCGGGCCGCGCCTGGCCCGCGCCGGTGAAGGCGCCCTTCACGTGGCCGAACAGCTCGCTCTCGATCAGCGACTCGGGGATGGCCGCGCAGTTGAGCGTCAGGAAGGCCTGCGTGCGCCGGGGGCTCCACTGGTGCACGGCGCGGGCGAGGACCTCCTTGCCGGTTCCCGTCTCGCCGAGGACCAGGACCGGCGCCGTGGTGCCGGCCACCTGGCGCGCCTGCGCCACCAGCCCGCGCATGGCGGGCGAGCGGCTCCCTTCCAGCTGGGCGGCGGGGTCGTGCGCCTCGTCGCGCCCGGCCAGCACGCGCTGCCGTTCATCCAGGAGCTGGCGGTAACGCTCCAGCAACTCGGCCTGCTCGGCGTAGCGGAACGCGAGGGAGATGATCTGGCCGTAGACCTCGGCCAGTTCGACGGTGTCGGGCCGGTAGCCGTCGCAGGCCTCGCGGTCGAAGGTGATCAGGCCCAGGTTGCGGTCGCCCGCGTACAGCGGCACGACCAGGCACGAGTGGCCATGCGGCAGGTCCAGGATGCCGTCGTAGGGGTCGCCCTCGTCGCCGGCATGGTCGTGCTCCTCCAGCACGACGGCGCGGCGGCGCTCGAAGGCGCGCGCGATCGAGGGATAGTCGCGCAGCCGGATGCTGTGCCGGCGCACGCGGTCGTCGGCCAGGCGCCCGCGGGCCGCGAGCACCCGCAGCTCTCCCTCTTCGAGGCCGAGCACCGCCGCCAGGTCGTGGGGCACCAGCTTCTGCAGCGAGTCGAGCGCGCGCGTCAGCACCTCGGGCAGGTTCTGCGGCTCGGCGGCCAGGCGCGCCAGTTCCTTCAGGTCGCGGGTGGCGTCGTAGTTCGTGTTCATGGCCACTCCCGAGCGTACCGGTGGACAACGATATTTCGTTATAACTACGATATTTCGGTGGATTATTCAACGAATTATCGGTGATATCGGATCCTGCGATAGCTGTCGCGTCATTAACTATATGCAATGTAATAATTTAAATATTAGAAGCGGATGGGCCCCGTCCTTGCGATACCTGCCACACGAAGGATCCGACAACCCGCCCGCAAGGCACCAACCCCGGACAAGGAGTGCAGACCATGAACAGCCGGAACCTGAGCAACCAGGACGTGATCAGCGGCCTCAACGGTCTTCTGGCCGACAGCATCGTGATGAACCAGAAGCTGCACCACTACCACTGGCGCGTGAAGGGCCGCGGCTTCTACCAGCTGCACGGCATGTTCGAGGGCTTCTACGACGAGTTCGGGGAGATCACCGACGCCGTGGCCGAGCGCATGCTGATGGTGGGCGGCGCGCCGCTGGCGAGCCTGGCCCAGGCGCTCGAGCTGGCCAGCCTCAAGGAGGACGTGGGCGTGCCCGACGCGCAGCGAATGGTCGCCAACGTGGCGGCCGATCTCGACGCCTTCCGCGCGCGGGTCCGCCAGGTGGTCCAGCAGGCCGACCAGGCCGGAGATCGCGGCACCGTCAACCTTCTGGACCCGATCGCCGACGGCCTGGACAAGAAGCTGTGGATGCTGGAGGCGTACCTGGCCGGCTAGCCGGCCGGCCCGGCGCGCGCGGTCCTAGTCCAGCGGCGTCAGGCCCTCGCGGATCGCGTACTTCGTCAGCTCGGCGATGCTGTGGATGTCGAGCTTGTCCATGAGCGACTTGCGGTGGGACTCGACCGTCTTGACCGAGAGGGAGAGACGGTCGGCCACCTCCTTGGTGGCCAGGCCCTCGGCCAGGAGCTGCAGCACCTCGCGCTCGCGCCCGCTGAGCAGGGCGAAGGCGCCGCCGGTGTCGCCGCGCGCGGCGTCAACGTAGTCGCGGATCACCTGCTCGCCCACGGCGGCGCCCAGGTGCACGCTGCCGTCGCGGACGGCGCGGATGGCCACCAGCAGCTCCTCGAACCCGGAGTCCTTCAGCAGGTAGCCGCGAGCGCCGGCGCGCAGGGCCTCCAGCACGTAGCGGCGGTCGCTGTGCATCGACAGGATGATCACGCGCACCGCCGGCGCCTCGGCCGCCAGGTGGCGCGTCACCTCCAGGCCGTTGAGGCCCGGCATGGTGATGTCGAGCACCGCCACGTCCGGGCGCAGCTCGCGCGCCAGGGCCAGGGCGGCCAGGCCGTCTTCCGCCTCGCCCACCACGACCAGGTCCGGCTGCGCGGCCAGCAGCGGCCGCAGGCCGGCGCGGAAGATGCGGTGGTCGTCCGCGAGCAGGATCGTCGTCACGGCGCGCCCCCGTCGATCACAGCGCCCAGCCGCACGCGCGTGCCGCGTCCCGGCGCCGAGTCCAGTTCCAGGCTGCCGCCCAGCTGGCGCAGCCGTTCCTCGATGGCGAAGAGCCCGAACCGGTCGCCGGCGTCGCGCCGGGCCGAGGCCGGGTCGAAGCCGCGCCCGTCGTCGGCCACCTCGACGACGATCATCCCGCCGCGGGCCGACAGCGTCACGTCCACGCGCCGCGCCTTCGCGTGCTTGACCACGTTGTGCAGCAGCTCGCGCACGGACTTCCAGAGCATGACCTTCAGGTCGTCCGGCAGCGCCGCCCGCGCGCGGTCCCTCACCGTCACCCGCAGGCCGTGCCGGCGCGCGGTGTCCTCGCCCAGCCATTCCAGCGCGGGGCCCAGGCCCAGCTCGTAGAGGACGGGTGGCGACAGCTCGAAGGTCAGGCCGCGGGTGTAGCGGATCGCCTGGTCGCTGAGCGCGACCAGTTCCTCCAGCGCCGCGCCGTGCCCGCCGAACACCGCGTCGCCGCGCAGCCCCTGCAGGCGGATCTTGATGAGGGCCAGGGCCTGGCCCAGGTGGTCGTGGAGGTCCTCGGCGATGTGGCGCCGCTCGCGCTCCTCGGCCAGCGTGACCTCCGCGGCCAGCCGCCGCAGGCTGGCGGTGCGGTCGGCGACCTGCAGTTCCAGCGACTCGTTCAGCGCCAGCAGGGCGGCATCGTCGAGGCGGTGCTGGAACCAGGCGCGCAGCATGTCGGCGAGGGAGCGGATGAGGTCGCGCTCCTCCTCGAGGAACGGTCCCTCGGCTGCGGGCGGGCGCTCCTGCAGGTAGGCGACCGTGATGTCGCCCTCCTGCCCGTCCCGCAGGCGGAACGTCTCGCGCTGCAGCCAGGGCGTCTCGCGAAAGCCCGGCGTGCACCAGGATTCCGTGCCGCAGCGCAGGCGGCCGACGGCCACGTCGGCATGCATCCAGGCTCCCGGCAGCAGCGCGACCACGGCGCCGGCCACCTCGTCCACAGGCCCGGACGTGTCCTGGAGCAGGCGCGCGGTCCGGTGCAGCGCGGTCAGTTCCTTGACGCGCTCCTGGAGGCGGTGCTGCAGGGAATCGGTCACGGCGCGCCTTCCGGTGCGGGTGGGCGCGCCGAAGCTAGCCCGCGCCCGTCCCCGGGACAAGCCCCGGCCCCTCAGGAAATCCCTGACCGCCGTTCAGGTTCGGCCTCATTGCGCCGTTCGCGGCCCTCTCGCCATCGTCCCGGGGTCACCACATCCCACTGACCGTCGGGAGGGTCCCCATGTTCGACACCGGCCATACCGGCTTCATGCTGCTCGCCACCAGCCTCGTCATGCTCATGACGCCGGGGTTGGCCTTCTTCTACGGCGGGCTCGTGGGGCGGCAGAACGTGCTGTCCATCATGATCCAGAGCTACGTCTCGATGGGCGTGACCACTGTGCTCTGGTTCGTCTGCGGCTACTCGCTGTGCTTCTCCGGCGGCGCCGGCGGCGTCATCGGCAACCTTGACATGGCGTTCCTGCGCGGCGTCGACGCCACCACGCCTTACGGCGACGGCTCGATCCCGCTGCTGGTCTTCGTCGCCTACCAGATGATGTTCGCCATCATCACGCCGGCACTGATCACCGGAGCCTTCAGCAACCGCGTGCGCTTCCCGGCCTACCTGGTCTTCCTGGTGCTGTGGCTGCTGCTGGTCTACTTCCCGTTCGTGCACATGATCTGGGGTGGCGGCCTGCTCGCGAAGTGGGGCGTGCTCGACTTTGCCGGCGGCATCGCCGTGCACAACATCGCCGGCATGGCCGCGCTGGCCTCGGTGCTCTTCGTCGGCCGGCGCCGCGTGGCCGAGCAGGGCCCGCACTCGATCCCGCTGGTCGCCCTGGGCACCGGCCTGCTCTGGTTCGGCTGGTACGGCTTCAACGCCGGCAGCGAGCTCAAGGCTGACCACATCACCGCCCTGGCCTTCATGAACACCGACGTTGCGGCCAGCTTCGCCGCCGTGACGTGGCTGGTCATCGAGTGGTCGCGTATGCGCAAGCCCCGCTTCGTCGGGTTGCTCACCGGAGCCGTGGCCGGCCTGGCGACGATCACGCCGGCTGCCGGCTTCGTCTCGACGAGCACAGCGGCGATCATCGGCGTCATCGCCGGCTTCGTCTGCTACGCGGCCGTCGAACTGAAGAACCGGCTGCACTGGGACGACGCCCTGGACGTCTGGGGCGTGCACGGCGTGGGCGGGGCCCTGGGCATCATCCTGCTGGGCATCTTCGGCTCGGTGGCCGTCAACAGCGCCGGCGCCGACGGCCTTCTCCGCGGCGGCAGCGACTTTTTCGTCAAGCAGGTCCTGGCCGTCGTTGGTTCCAGTATCTACGCCTTCGGGTTTACCTGGGGCATGCTCTGGCTCATCGACAAGGTGACGCCGGTGCGCACCACCGAGCAGATGGAGAAGACCCTCGACCAGTCGCTGCACGGCGAGCAGGCCTACCTGGCCTGAGAACGGAGACGGACATGAAGCGGACGATGTGCGCAGCGGCGCTGCTGCTGGTCGCGCTGGCGGCGACCGTGGCCCCGGCGCAGGAGACGAAGGTCTCGGGATTCGTGGATGCCGCCTGGTTCTACGACGCGGCGACGAGGGAGGGCGTCTTCGGGCTCGACCAGGTCGAGGTGGACGTGGAGCACCGGGCCGGCGAGCGCGCGCTGGTGCGCGCCGACCTGGAGTGGCTCAAGGACGGCGAGGGGTACCTCGCGCAGGTGGAGCAGGCGTTCGTGCAGTACGACGCGCGCTGCGGCTGGCAGCTGGCCTTCGGCAAGTTCAACGCGCCGATCGGCTACGAGGTGCTGGACCCCACCGGCATGTTCCAGTACAGCCACTCGCTGCTGTTCACCTACGCCGCGCCGACCAACCTCACGGGCCTGAAGGTGGCCCGCGACCTGGGCGGCGGCTGGGACCTGGCCCTGCACCTGAGCAACGGCTGGGACCGCGCCACGGCGGACAAGCACGTGACCGCGGGCGGTCGTGTCGGCCTGGCGCGCGGCGACTTCAGCGGCGGCCTGGCCGCCATCTCCGGCAAGGAGGAGTGGGACGGCGGGAATCCCGGCGACCCGTCGGTGCCCCTGACGCGCACCGTGATCGACTCGGACCTCTCGTTCGTGCGGGGCGCCTGGCGCGTGGGCGGCGAGGTCAGCCTTGGCGACGTCACGACGGTTGGCGGCGACGCGCAGTGGCTGGGCCTGATGGCCATGGCCCACGTGGACTTCAGCCCGCGCGCGGGGCTGACCGTGCGGGTGGACCACCTCGACGACCAGGACGGGTACCTGTTCGGCGCCGTCGGCGACGAGTTCCAGGCGCGGCGTTCGCTGACCATCGCCCCGACGTTCACGCTCGACGAGGGACTCGGCGCCCTGGTGGAGCTGCGGGTCGACCAGAGCGACCGGGACGCGTTCCTGGACAGCGACGGCCAGCCCACCGACAGCGCGGTGACCTTCGCGGTGGAGATGACCGGGAGCTGGTAGGGTGCCCGCGGCTTGCACCTGCGACGGAAGGGCCCGGACTGCCGGGCCCTTCGTCGTTCTACGTGCCAAGGCGGCTAGAGTGGGTCGGCGCCGAAGGTGTCGCCGCGGTCGATGTCGCCCGTCTCGAAGCCCAGGCGGAACCAGTGCGAGCGCTGCTCGCCCGTGCCGTGGGTGAAGGCATCGGGAACGACGTGGCCCTGGCTGCGGCGCTGCAGGTTGTCGTCGCCGATCGCGTTGGCGGCACTCAGCGCCTCCTCGATGTCGCCGGGCTCCAGGATGGCGAAGCGCCGCTGCGCGTGGTGCGCCCAGACGCCCGCCAGGAAGTCGGCCTGCAGCTCGAGGCGCACCGAGAGGTCGTTGGCCGCGCGCTGTCCGGCGCCGCGGCCGGCCTGTTCCATCTGCCCGGTGATGCCGAGCAGGTTCTGCACGTGGTGGCCGATCTCGTGGGCGATGACGTAGGCCTGGGCGAAGTCGCCGGCGGCGCCGAAGCGCTCGCGCAGGACCCGGTAGAAGGACAGGTCGATGTAGACGGTCTCGTCGCCCGGGCAGTAGAACGGCCCCACGGCGGCGCTCTGGTTGCCGCAGGCGGACTGCACCTGGCCGTCGAACAGCACCAGGCGCGGCTCGCGATAGGACTCGCCCGCGGCGGCGAAGAGCTCGCGCCAGACGTCCTCGGTGTCGGCCAGCACGACGCTGACGAAACGGGCGGCCTCGTCGGCGTCGGCGTCGAGCGGGACGCCGCCCTCCTGGACGCCCGGCAGGCCGCCGCCGCCCTGCTGCTGGAGCAGCGCCAGCGGGTCGCCGCCCAGCAGCGCGTAGATGACCAGGATCACCAGGCCCAGGCCACCGATGCCGCCGCCGACCATGGCCGGGCCGCCGCGGCCGCGGCGATCCTCGACATTGCTGCTGCCGCGCCTGCCCTGCCAGCGCATCGGGTTCCCCTCTCGTGGTCGTCGTGGTACTGGAACGGATGTCCGCACCCTACGGCGAACCCGCGCGGACGTCAAACGGCTCCCTGGGGTGGACGCGCGGGCGGGAACGCGGCGCCACCCCGCCGTGTTGACAACAGGTTGCGCGCTGCCGCACCTTCACCGACGCCCTTCTATTCCTCGCTCGGCAGCGGCCGCAGGTAAACGGATTCCTCCCGGCGTCCGTCTTGTGGTCCGGAACGAGGAGGAAGCCCATGGCCGACATCAGACGAGGAACCGTGGAAGAAGTGCCGTCACCCGGGCCGGACATCCACGCCGACCTGGAACTGGCCCAACGCGCCGCCGGCGGCGACGAAGGCGCCTGGCGCCAGCTCTACGACGCCACGCACCAGCCCCTGTTCAACTTCCTGGCCTACCAGACCGGCGACCGCGAGGCCGCGCGCGACCTGCTGCAGGAGACGTACGTCACGGCGCTGGGGCGCCTGGACACGTTCCGCGGGCAGGGCACGCTGCTGGCCTGGCTGCGCGCCGTGGGGCTGCGCAAGAGCCTGGACTGGCGCCGGCGCGTCAAGCTGCGCGTGCGCAAGCTGGCGGCGCTGGCGCTCGAGCACACGTCGGCGTCCACCGCCGGCGCCCACGCGGGCTTCCCCGGCCTGGGCGACGGCTTCCAGGCGGCGCTGGACCGCCTGAGCCCGCACCAGCGGGCGGCCCTGCTGCTGCGCGAGCTGGAGGATGTCCCCTTCGCCGAGATCGCGACCACGCTGGGCTGCGGAGAGGCGACCGCGAGGGTGCACCATCATCGGGCCTGCCGGAACCTGCGCGCCTGGTTGAGCGACGGTCCGGACCTGGTGTTCCGTGAACTGCCGGGAGGCAATCAGTCATGAAGCGCTACCTGAAGCACGACCGCCATGAACTGGACAGCCGCGAGGTCGAGAGCGTGTGGTACGCGGTGCGGCGCGAACTGAAGTCGACCGGCGAACCGGCGCGCGGGCCGCGAGGCGGCTGGCGGCCGGCGCTGGCGACCGCGACGGTGGCCATGGTCGCGGTGCTGGCCGTCGGCTGGTGGATCGGCGGGCGCGGGCCCGAGACGATGGCTGGCGGCCAGGCGGGCCGGCAGGCGGCGGCGCGGCCGGATTCCCCGCGCCAGCAGGCGACGCGACAGGCGGCGCCGCTCCTGGAGGAGAAGAGGTCCGAGGCGCCGATCGTGGCGATGGCGACGAAGGACCCGGGCGCCCGCGCGAACGAGGCGGCCGCCTCCCGTCCCGCGGCGAAGGCGGAGGCGTCGGCGCGCCCGGTGCCCGACGAGGTCGCCACGGATTCCGACCAGGCGTCGAGCGTCGTCACCGTGGCGCCGGAACTGGTCGTGGAGGCGCCGCAGTACGAGGTCGCCATCAAGAGCGCGGTGACCGAGCACCAGGTTACGGGGGAGACCTTCGAGAAGTACGCCATCGACTCGGTCGAGGACGCGCTGTCGAAGCAGTCGGGCGTGGTCTACCGCGCCGGCGAGAAGTACGTACGCGGCGGGCGGTCCGGCGAGGTGTCGATGCAGATCGACGGCGTCGCGCGGGACAATCCGCTCGGCGACAGGACCAAGGGCGCCACCCTGGGCGCCGCTCCGCCGCCGCCTGCCGAAGCGCACACCCGGGGCGGGTTGCCCGAGGCGTTCGCTGGCCGCCCCGAATCGGCCGCCCGCGTGTCGCCGCCCGCCCCCGGCTCGATCACCGGCGGCACCACCCCGCCCAACGGCGAGCGCTACGAGTCGATGTACTTCGAGCACGCGGGCACCAACCCGTTCGTCGCCACCGACGAGGACGCGCTGTCGACCTTCGCGCTCGACGTGGACAACGCCTCGTTCTCGCTGGCCCGCAGCTACCTGGATCGCGGCGAGCTGCCGCCGGCGGCCGCCATCCGCGTCGAGGAGTTCGTCAACGCGATCGACGCGGGCTGGCCGCCGCACGGGCGAGAGACGTTCCGCATCGGCCTGGACGGCGGCCCCTCGCGCTTCGGCGAGGGCTACCACCTGCTGCGCGTGGGCATCGTCGCCCGCAGCGTCGACAAGGGGGAGCGCAAGCCGGCGAACCTGGTCTTCGTGATCGACATCTCCGGCTCGATGGACCGCGAGAACCGTCTGGGCGCGGTCAAGCGCGCCCTGCGCATGCTGGTCGACGAGCTGGGCGAGGGCGACCGTGTGGGCATCGTCACCTACGGGTCGGACGCGCAGGTGCGGCTGCGGCTGGTCGATGCCTCGCGCCGGGACGAGATCCTCGAGGTGATCGGCGGCCTGCACCCGACCGGGTCCACGAATGCGGCGGCCGGCCTGCGGCTCGGCTACGAACTGGCGCGGCGCGGCCTCGAGCCCGGCCACGTCAACCGCGTCATCCTCTGCTCGGACGGCGTGGCCAACACCGGGCCGGCCACCGACGCCGACGGTATCCTCGCGCTGGCGCGGGGCGGCGCCGACGACGGGATCGCGCTGTCGACCATCGGCTTCGGCATGGGCAACTACAACGACGTGCTGATGGAGCGGCTGGCCGACGACGGCGACGGCAACTACTTCTACGTGGACGGCCCGCGCGAGGCCGAGCGCGTCTTCCGTGAGAACCTGACCGGCCTGCTGCAGACCGTGGCCCGCGAGGCCAAGGTCCAGGTCGAGTTCGACCCGCGGCGCGTGGCGCGCTGGCGCCTCCTCGGCTACGAGAACCGCGACGTGGCGGACCGCGACTTCCGCAACGACGCCGTCGACGCCGGCGAGGTGGGGGTCGGGCACCAGGTGACGGCGCTGTACGAGCTCAAGCTGGTGGCCGCCGGTCGCGAGACCGGTTCGACCGGGGATGAGTCGAAGGCGCTCCACCGCGACGGCCCCATCGGCGTGGTGCGCCTGCGCTGGGAAGCCCCCGAGCACGACACCGCGCGCGCCGGCAGCGTCACCGAGGTCGAGCGCCCGATCGAGGCCGGGTTGCTGGTCGGCCACGACCAGGCCGGCAGGCCCGAGCTGCGGGCCCAGGCGCTGGCCGCCGAGTTCGCCGAGATCCTGCGCGGCAGCTACTGGGCCAAGGAGAGCCGGCTGTCGTCGCTGGTGCCGGTCGCGGACGGGCTTGCGCGCGAGCTGCCGGGCGACCAGGCGGTGCAGGACCTGGCGCGCATGATCCGCAGGGCGGCGGACCTGCGCGCGGAGACCCGCATGTCGGACGACGATCGCTGATCCGGGGTTGCGGGCCAGGCGTACTGCCCGCGATGATCGAGTTGCGCCGGCGCAAGTGGAGAGCACAAGTGGAGAGCACGTGCAGCGATGCCCCACGCGTGCGCCGGCGCACAGGAGTCCCGATCACCGCCAGGCCAAGGAGCGACATGCCCCGCAACGTGGAGATCAAGGCCCGCCTGGACGGCGAGCGCGCGCTGGCGGAACTCGCGGCGCGCGCCGCCGCGCTCGGCGCCGACGGCCCGCGACACATCGAACAGGACGACACCTTCTTCGCCGGCGCGAACGGCCGCCTCAAGCTGCGCGCCTTCGCCGACGGCAGCGGCGAGCTCATCCACTACCGGCGCGCCGACAGTGAGGGGCCGAAGGAGTCGTTCTACGTGCTGGCGCCGGTCGCCGGGTGCGATCCGTTGCGCGAGGCGCTCACGCTGGCGTACGGACAGGCGGGCCGCGTGCGCAAGCGGCGCGAGCTGTGGCTGGCCGGTCGCACGCGCGTGCACCTGGACCGCGTGGAGGGGCTGGGCGCGTTCCTCGAGCTGGAGGTGATGCTGCGCGACGACGAGGCGATCGCGGCCGGCGAGGCGGAAGCCCGCGCGCTGATGGGCGCGCTGGGCGTTGCGCCGGCTCAGCTGGTCGAGGGGGCGTACGTCGACCTGCTGGCGCAGCGCGCGCCCTAGGTGGCCCGGCAGACCGTCACCGCCACCGGCAAGGCGACGCGGGGTCCGTGCCCGGGAAGACGGCACGGACCCCGCGGTCAATTGCAGGCAGGCTAGGGGTAGATCGTTTGCGCTGCCCCGTTCGGTCCGGCGGCGCCGCTGGAGCCGCCGCCGCCGCGCAGGCCGCCGGCGCCGCCGGGGCCCGGCGTACCGACGAGCATCAGGGGCGAACCCTCGAGGACGGGATTCGACGCGCCGCTGCGATACACGCAGATGGACGGACCGCCGGGACCGCCCTGGCCGCCGCCGCCGCCGCCACCGGCGCCGCCGAGCCCGCCGAACCCGCCGTCGCCGGCCGCGTCGCCGCCGGAGCCGCCGCCGCCACGCGGGCCACCGCTGCCGCCCACGCCACCGGCACCACCATCGCCGCCGGCCCCGCCCTGTGCGGACTCGAAGCGGCAGTCGGCATCGAACTCCGGCGAGCTGTCCACCAGGAGCACGGCGATGGAACCTCCGCCGCCGTGGCCGCCACCGCCGGGCAGGCCGCCGCTGCCGCCGCCACCGCCGCCACCGCCGCCGCCACCGCGGTCGCCCGAGCACAGGGGTGCGGAGTTGTAGCCACCGCCGCCGCCACCGCCACCGCCACCGGACTGGCCGGGGCTGCCGGGCAACCCGCCGTTGGCGATCACCGCGGACCAGAAGCCGGCGTCCACGGAACCGACGTTGGAGACCGTGCCGCCGCCGTTGGCGCCGCCGGAGCCGTTGACGCCGCTGGCGCCGGTGCCGCCGTTGGTGCCGGTGCCGCCGCACGACGCGGCGTAGGTGCCGCCGCCGCCGCCGCTCGCGCCACCGCTGCCGGAATTGCCCGTGGAACCGTTGCCCAGGTAGCCGCCGGTGCCGCCGGCTCCGCCGGTGCTGGCGCCACCGCCGCCAGTGCCGCCG
>JAYRFB010000191.1:0-2788 GCA_041908585.1 Candidatus Krumholzibacteriia bacterium | reverse complement strand
TGGGCGCCAAGATCGGCATCAGCACCGACAAGCTGCACGCCCGCGGCCCGAATGCGTAGGAACTCCAAAGCCGATCTACGCGGCTGGGGGGTGTCTGGCGGGGGCGTGGCGCGGGGGGCAAGGCCGGGTGATGGCGCCATCTGCAAGGGGAAGTTCGGCCGAGGGGCGAGTCGAGGGCGCAAGGATGGCAGGGGCGGTCGGCGAAGGGGCCGCGCCTGGTCGAGGTCAGCGGTCGGGGAGGCAGAGCCAGAGGAGGTCGGGCGGGGCGCGGGCGGATGGGGCGAGGGGGTCGGCAGCGTCGGGGTCGATGGGCTGAAGCTCGAAGTCGCACTCGGTCTGCTGGGGCAGGCGGGCGGGCTCGGGCGGCGGTGGTGCGGCTCGACCGAGGTGGTCGAGGATGCGGGTGAGCGCGACGGCCTCCGAAATGAGCGCGATGAGTTGCAGCGGGGGGCGGCATCGGGGACCCGCGGCGACGTCGACTTTGAAGACCCGGCGCCGCCGGGCGGCCCAGCGCCAGCGGCGGGCGGTGGCCTGGGGCGTGGGCGGCGGCGCGAGGGCGTGCGGGTCGGTGCCGTCGGCGACCGGGACGTTTGTCGGCGCCGCAGCGACGGGGGCGTCGACGGGCGCCGTAGCGGCCGGCGCGGCGGGCAGCAGCGCGGCGAGCTTGGCGCGGTGCTGGGCATGCGGCGCGAGCAGACCGTGGTAGCGGAGGGTGTGTTGAAAAGGCGGGGGGATGAGTAACGCCAGCCGACGCATCAGCGCCAGCGGGTCGAGGTCGAGGTGGGTCGAACCGTCGTACCAGGGGCGCTTGAGTTGGTAGCGGATGCGGCCGGACGGCAGGCGCTTGAGCCGCGTATGCGCCAAGGGCGGGCGCAAGGCGTAGCGAATGAGATGCTCCAGTCCTGCACGATCCTCAGCGGTGAGGGCGACGTTGGCGTGGACGCCAAAGCCGTCGACGGAGGCGCAGCGCGGGCGGGCCGGCGGCGGCCAGGCTTCGGTTTGCAGCATGCGGCGCGTGGGCGCCAGCGCCTCGGCGACCGCGCTATCGAGCGGCGTGGGCTCACGCTCGGCGGCAGCCTCATCCTGTTCGAGGCGACGTGCGAAGAGCCGGCAGACACGACGGTGCACGCCCAAGGCCACCTGGGCCACCTCGGCGTCGGTCGGCGGCGGCAGCACCATCGGACGCAGCGCCTCGCCATCGACGACGAAGACGGCGTCCGGGGCGATGACGTGGGCGTGGACGTTGAGGTTGATCGCGGAGCCGAAGCGTTGCAGCGCACACAGTGCGGCCGTCTGCACGCCGTCGAGGCCCAGCACGCGCGCGCGGCGGCGCTGATAGGCCGCCAGCGTGCGTAGGCTGCGCCCGAGCACCGCCGTCAGCAGCTTCGGCTCTTGCGCCATCGCCCGGCGCAGCGCGTGGGGATAGGTGAACACCCACTGACGATAGGGCAGCGCGGGCAGCAGGGTGTCGACCAGCGTCGCGGCCAGCGCGCCCATGCGCCGCCCTTGACAGCTGGGGCAGATGCCGCGCGATTTGCACGAAAAGGGCACGAACAGGTCGTGGCCGCAGGCAGCGCAGTGCAGCCTGGCGCACCCGTAGGCCAAGATGCCGCATTGCAGGTAGCGCCGAAAGGTCTGTTCGACGTAGCGCGGGTAGCCTTCACCGTGCGTGCTACGCGCGCGTCCCTGCTCGAGGAAGGTCTCCAGCTGCTCGCGCACGAGCTGGTAGAGCACCGTCCGCTCGGGTTGCCGCTGCACGTAGATGCGTGGGGCGCATCCGGGTGCGGCGCAGGAGCGACTCGGCGCGGCGTCGGCCATGCTCCGCGCCAGCGCACCGTCTGTACCAGCGACGCCGCGGCCGTGATCTCATGGTGTTGGCGCGCCCAGCGGCCTCAGCGGTCCCGATCTCGGTCCGGCTTCCGCCCTGGCTGCGCCTTCCTGAGACGGGCAAGACGTCTCGAGCTACCGTGGTTGCCGTTCACGGCTCCGCACCAGCCGTTCCAAGAGCACGTCCTCCAGCTCGCGGCGGCCATCAAAAACCGCCAAGACGAAGACCTCTTCCTTGGTCACCCGGTAGATGACGCGGTGGGGCTTTTCCACCAGCTCCCGCCAGGACCTGATGCCGAACCTGGCCAGCTCCGGCACCACCCTGCCCCGCATCGGTGAGGTCTCGAGGGAGGCTGCCCGGTCGCGCAGCCTGGCCAGCAGAACCCGTGCGTTCACCGGGCTGTCGGCAGCCACGTAGCTGACAAGCTCTTCCAGATCTTGGACAGCCGCCTCGGCCCAGAGGACCTGAAGCCGGGGACTCACTGGGCAATCTGCTCGATGGCAGCAGCTGCCCTCTTCAGAGCCTCATCGTGAGACACCGTCCAGCCAGCAGTCACCTCAGCCTCGCCTTCGGCTACCAGCTTCAGCAGCGCCATGGCGTCCCGCCAGCGACCGTAGGTCTCAACGTCCATTACCACCACCTTGGCCTCGCCGTTCTGGGTGATCATCACCGACCGGCCATCCTGAAAGACTCCCCGCACCAGGTCAGCGGTGTGGTTCTTGAGGTAGGTGATCGGTTTGACGTCTTGCCTGAAGCTCATGATCCGCCTCCTCGATAGCGACCTTTTATAGCGCCTAATTCTGTCCCATCCAAGGATCTGTCCCGCCGGTCGTGACTGGTTTGTGGACCTGAGGACTCGGTATACTGACCGGCGATGGGGTCAACGTCACTGCCGGACGCGGTGCGCAGGCTGCTCTGGGACCTCGATCCCACGGCGCGGGATCGCGCGCGGCACGGGGA
>JAYRFB010000190.1:0-3277 GCA_041908585.1 Candidatus Krumholzibacteriia bacterium | reverse complement strand
GAATGTCGATGCCGTTGGCCGTCAGGTTGTCCGGCCCGACCAGGACTTTGAAGGGATAGGGATCGTTCACCGTGCCGTCGATCGGCACGCGGCCGATCAGCGCGGTCATCGCGACCGACCCCATCAACGTGGAGTTGGTCGGCACGGTATAGACCGGCTTGGCGCTCTTGACGCCGGCGGCGCGAGCACCTGCATTCGCCACGCTTTCCGCGGTGGTTTCGAGCGTGCTCTGCGCTGGCCCGAAGCTCGTGGGAAAGCTCATGCCGCCACTCGCGCCACGACCGCCGTTGCGCCCCTCGGCGGGCTTCGCGTCATCCGGTTCCACCCAGCGCGTGCCGCCCTCCATCCCGGCCTCGTCGCCGCCCTGCAGCCCCAGGCCCACCGGCAGGTCCGCATGGCCGCCGCCGCGCCCGCCGATGCTGTCCAGGCGCCGCTGCAGGTCGGCGAGCAGCCCTTCGGTCTGCTGGCGCGCGCTGGCCGCCTGTTCCTGGTCGCGGCGCAGGTTGGACCGCTCGGATTCGAGGGCCAAGTTGATGCGCTGGTCGATGGAGTTCTCGCGCTGGCGCAGCCGCTGGTTCTCTTCGCGTTGGGACTTGTTGTCCGAGAGCGCGGTCTGAAGTTCGGTGCGCAATTGCTTGACCTGCGCAACCAGCGTTGCCACGGTGTCGCGCGGGGTATCGCCCTCGATGCCCAGCGCCTTCATTTCCTCGGGCGTGAGCTGGGCGCCGCTGTCCGCGGTGGGTGGCGCCGACGTGCTTCCCCCCGAGAACAGCCGGATGCCGACGAACAGCACGAGGATGGCGACGGGGATCATCAGCCACTTGAGCAGGCCGTTACTGCGCATGGCGGGCCTCCTTGGCGCTGTCGTCGCTGTCGTCGCCGTCCGGCTGTGGCAGATGCGCGGCCGGGTCGAAGCGGTGAATGGCCGGCAGCAGCGATTGCGCGAGGCCGCGGCCGCGCGTCACCAGGTACAGGACAGTGGTGTCCTCGGGCGTGGCGCGCGGGCCGAGCGCCTCGTGCTGGAAGGTGGCGGTGAGGAAATCGCCTTGCAGCACGCGCGGATCGAGCGTGATCCAGCCGCTGCTGCCGTTGGTCAGGCGCACGGCAGTGACCCATTGGTCCTCCAGGCGCCACGACGCGAGCGCGACCGCGCGCACGGGCAGCGTCGGCATCAGCGTGTCGAGGTCGAGATCGCGGCGCAGGTTGACCCGCATGACGCCCGGCAGCGGCTCGACGGTGCGCAGCGGCGCATAGAGGTTCTGCGCGGCGAAGCGCGTCAGCACGACCGGGACCGGGGTTTCTCGCCGCGCGGTCCGCGCACCTGCCTGGCCTTGGGCGCGTGCCGGCACCTCGTCGGCCTCGCCTGGCTGCTCGCCGTAGCGCGACGGGCTGCTGTCGCCCTCGACGATGCGCACCGGCTCCAGCTCGGCTTCTCCGTCCTTGGGCGGTTCGGCTGCAATGTCCAGCAGGATCAGCGCGCCCGTATCGGCATCCTGCAGTTGCAGCCGCGTGGGCTCGATCGGCTCGCTGGCGCGCAGGTACACCGCGCCGCCCGCACTCTGCACGCGCAGGCGGTCGCCCACGCCAGCGGGCACGCCCACGCGCACGTTCCGGTCGATGAACACGATGCGCTCCTGGCCGACCTTCAGCGGCACCGCCAGCGGCATGCGTTCCCAGCGCAGGATCTCCACGGCATGGGCAACGGGTGCTGCGGCCACGGCCAGCAGCCCCAGCAGCGCGAGTACAGGATGCTTCATGGGGTGTTTCCTCCTTGAGGCGCTTGCGGAGACAGGCCACTCGGCGCCGGGCGCGTCGGCTCCGGTGCACTGATGCGCTGCGGCGCGCCGTCGTAGCAGTCCAGCGCCAGGCCGAACGGGTTGCGGGCGGGATCGATGTCCACCCGCGTGACCTTGATCGGGTAACGCACCAGGGCGCGCTTGACCTGCTCGGCGCCGTAGTACTCGTCGGCCGTGATGTCCAGCGTCACCACCCAGTCGCGGTCGGACACGGTGCGCACGCGCGCCGTGGGGTCGTCGCCATAGCCGCGGCCGGGAATCTCGTAGATGCCGCGCACGCGCTGGCGCAGCTCGCCCGTGGAGCGGCGGTAGTCGTAGTCCGCCCGCAAGAAGGCCTGGCAGGATGGGGTGAGGTACGGCGAGAGCGTGTGGAGGTTGCGCGGGTAATCTTCTTCGCCATTCGTCGGCCAGCGGTTGAGGGTCTGGAACACGTAGAACGTGAACGCATAGACCGATTCCGGCGGCACCTCCCACCACTTGCGGGTACTGCCGGAGCGCAGATCGGGCGGGACGTGGATGGTCAGGTCGCGCGGCGCGCTCCACCAGCCGCCGCCCATGACCAGGGCGACGATGACCAGCGCGCCCGCGCCCAGGCGCAAGGTCTTGATGTGCGCCTGCAGGTGGGCGATCTCGTTCTTGAAGCGGCTCATCGCATGCTCCTGCGGGTGGACCAGAAGCCCGAGCGCGAGATCAGCACGTGGCCGCCCACCCAGCCGGCCATCAGCGGATGGCGCGTTGCGATGCGCCACTGCAACTGCCGATACAGCCAGGTGTCGGGGCGCCCGCGCTTGAGGCGGCGCAGGATGCCGCCGCCGATGAAGACGCCGAGCGCCACGCCCAGGACGACGAAGGTCGGCGCCAGCGCGATCGTGCGGAACATCCAGGACAGCGGCGCGCCGACGAGCAGGCCGGCGGCGCCGGACAGGCCGCAGCAAATCCAGAGTTCGTCGGCGGTGAGGCCGCGCACCACCACGGGATGGCGGTTGAGCCGGTGCGGAAGGAACGTGACCGTTCCGTCCGCACGGACGTGCTGCTGCTCGGACATACCGGCCTCGCCTTACAGGATGCCGGTGGCTTCGGTGAGCAGCCAGATGCCGATCACGAGCAGCACGGCGCCGATGGCGACCGTGAGGCCGAACTGGCCCCACGTCTTGCGGCCGGTGTGGATCTCCGCGTAGGTCCCGTAGGCGTGGTAGCAGACGCCGATGAACATCGACGCCACCACCAGCAGGGCCACGAGCATGATGATGTCGTAGCCGTAGTTGCGGATCGTCTCCATGATGCCGTTGCCGGTGCCGCGCGTCGGGTTCTCCAACTGCGGCAGGCCTTGCGCGAACGACAGCGCGGGCAGCGCGGCGGCGCCCAGGGCCACGGCGGCGCGCTGGGCAAGATGGGAGGTGAGGATGCGGTTGTGCATGGTCGGGCCTTTCAGGTCAGGACAGGAGGAAGAAACTCAGGACGAGGTACATCGCGACGAAGCG